>JASKZZ010000339.1 GCA_030147335.1 Herpetosiphonaceae bacterium
CGCAGTGCAATCTCTGCCATATTGACATCAAACACAGGAGCATCTACTGAGCTGTGCATCGCCGCAAGTCGTAATCGTTTGTCGGCGCGGTTGTATAGCCAAAGGCCGACAACATCAATTTCGGGAAGTGTCTCCGCGATGATCCGCACAGCATTAGCTTCTAAATCTTCGCTTCCTAGCTCAGCGGTTAGCTGAGCTGCAACTCGGAACAGTTGCAACAACAGTTGGTTTTGCGCTTGCAGCCGTGCAAATGCCTCCTCGTTGCTTTCAGATCCCGGTGGGATAACAATGTTCTGCTGCTCTTCCATCAACCCATTCCTGTCTGCGACTGGCGCGACTGCCATGATCGCCACCAATCAACCGCCGCAGGAATACCACCCTCTAGCGGCATCTGCGGCTGATATTCAAGCAGCTCAACTGCTTTTGAAAGGTCAGCAACGTAGTGTGTAACTTCACCGGTTCGTTTAGCCGGTTCAACAATGATCTGTGGACGAACATTCAACGAATCGGCAACAAGCTCCGCCATTCGCACCAGCGTGTTTCCTCGTCCATACGCCAGATTGATTGTTTCGTTAACAACCCTGCCGGCCAGCAGGCCTTCAACGCCCCGCACAATGCCGTTCACACAGTCATCAACATAGGTGAAATCGAGTACCTTTTCGCCGCCATACACTGTGACCGGCTGGTTCTGCGATATACGCTGGATAAACAGTGGAATAACTCGCTCCATGCGCTCAATATCGCTGTCGAAGCGACCATACACGTTGGAAAAACGGAAAACCAGATAGCGTAGCCCATAACACCGCGCGTAGGAATAAATTAACGCTTCACCACTTATCTTCGAGGCCGAGTATGGACTTTCCGTGTATGAGAAATCGGCGTGCGCTTCCTCGGTAATATAGCGATGGATGTCACCATACACTTCACGCGACGAAGAAAAGATCAAAGGCAAATTATTGGCGCGGCAGTATTCCAACACATTGAAGGTAAGTTGAATATTTTCTATAGCGCGATAAGGCGTTTCGACCAGCTCATGGACCTTTGCGTTGGCTGCCAGATGCACCACAATATCACACCGAGGATATGGTACGGAGCCGATACCGCCGGTAAACTCACGATAGGGTGCGCTGAGGTCTTGCAGCAAGTAGGAGAAGCTATCCGTCCAGCTGTTAATCCGCTTGTCTACACCGAAAACATCGTAGCCTGCTAACTGGAGCTGCAGCGCTAAATTCGTTCCGATCTGACCACTTGAGCCGGTAATCAATACACGCACGAAAAGTATCTCCGCCATTTGCGCGGTATCACTAATAGTGATACTAACATGTTAATTATACCATGGCAGGCCTAGCGAACCTTTACGGACCGCCTTAACAAGCCTCCATAGATTTCACTGCTCGAATGGCACATTACTTGCCCGAGCATACCCGTGTTTTGACAATAAGTTCAGGAGTTGAGTCGATCGTGCCAAATACCGGCAGCGTTTAACGGAGTGTGTTGAGCCAAGACATCTAGCCGTTGCGCGCTGCATACTCCTCATCGACTTAACAACCGCTATTGCAGCACGATACGGTTCTGTACGCAAAAAAACCAGGACGGAAGCCGCCCTGGTACTCTAAGCCAATCGTTAGCGGCTTTTTCGCTTTTTGTCACGTCGAGCATCACGACGCGTTGTTGTCGCTACTGGCCGAGGCTCACGGGGTTCACGCGGTACGGCAGGCGTTGTTGGAGCCGAATACACCTTCGAACCACCACGCGCTCCAGAACCGCGCACAACGCGAGCTGGCCTGCTGGCAGCAATTTGGGAGGGCAGGGTTGTATTGTATGCATAAATTGCGTAGCCGGTATAGCCAAGCCATGCTAATGCTACAAGCCAGCTCCACAAACGCCATTCAAGAACTGGAACATTTAGAAATTTCAAGATCAACAACACAAGGCCAATCCCGCTCAAAACTGCCGTGATAAGACCGGCTTGACGCATGAAGCGAACACGAGTGGGATTTGAATCGCGATAGCTGCGGAGTAAGTAAATACCCACACCCAGAGCAAGCGCCCACACAAATACCATAGCGCCGCTGACACCGCCAAAAGGCACATTTGACTCGATGAAATACTGGACAAAATCCATGATGATAGGGTCTCCAAGCGGAATTTTGGAACGAGGGATATTTGAATTGCAGC
Organism: Herpetosiphonaceae bacterium; assembly: GCA_030147335.1. GTDB lineage: Bacteria > Chloroflexota > Chloroflexia > Chloroflexales > Kallotenuaceae > LB3-1. The sequence continues at coordinate 2,179 of JASKZZ010000339.1, forward strand.
GATTATACCAGCGCGAATCAACAGGCGTCAAACAGACTTCCATCATCGGGAGTTCTGCCAAAAAGGAGCAACTCAGTGGCTCGAGAATATCCAGAACATCCAATGATTGGCGTAGGCGTAGTCGTGTGGCGCGGCGATCAAGTCTTGTTGATTCGGCGTGGCCGACCGCCGAAGCAGGACGAATGGAGCTTACCGGGGGGTAGTCAAGAGCTTGGCGAAACGGTTGCGCAGGCGGCGCGGCGTGAAGTGCATGAAGAAACGGGTGTGCACATTGACGTGCGCGATGTTGTCGCCGTAGTTGATCTGATCGATCGCGACGACGACGGACGCATTCGCTTCCACTATACCTTGGTCGATGTGCTTGCCGAATGGCATGATGGAACCGCACGTGCAGGCGACGACGCAGCCGAAGTTGCGTGGAGTACTCTTGAGCAGCTGTCAAACTTTACCTTGTGGAGCGAAACTGAACGCGTGATCAGGGTAGCTGCCGAGCGACGGAAGGAGCAGTCCTGATGCAGATCGTACAGCCTGAGTCGTGGCCGACCGAATTGGAACAAGCAACGGCGTTGCAGGAGCAGTTGAGCATCCAGGTTATTACCGAGGACCGGCTGGATCAGGTCCTGCATGTCGCGGGCGTGGATGTTGGATTTGAACAAGAAGGCACCATCACCCGCGCGGCAGTGGTTGTACTGAGC
>JASKZZ010000340.1 GCA_030147335.1 Herpetosiphonaceae bacterium
CATAGCCAAATCTTCCAAGTGGTTCGATCCAGCCCTTTGCTTGTCGTGTCATGTTGTCGACGTTCTGCTTTGCTTGCTCTGGTATCAGTTGGCGCTGTGTCATAGCTTATGCTTCCTGTGTTAGATAGTTCCTGGGTACAGCATATAACGCAAGATTAGGTCCACTAATCCGCAGCGCCAGTTCAATGTATCTTCGTCGCTCCGTACCAACTAACCGCAATGCAGTGACTACTTCTGTGCAAATCGTGGCTTAATCGCGTCGATGCCGCCCATGTAGGGCCGCAGCACCTCGGGCACTTCAATTGAACCGTCCTCGCGCTGGTAATTTTCCAGAATCGCGATCATGACGCGTGGCAGGGCTAGACCGGAGCCGTTGAGCGTATGGACAAATTCGGGCTTGGCGTTTGGCTCCGGGCGGTAGCGAATATTAGCTCGCCGCGCCTGGTAATCGCCGAAGTTAGCGCAGGAGCTGACCTCCAGCCATTCTTCCACGCCGGGTGCCCATAGCTCCAGGTCGTATTTCATGGTAGCCACACCAAGATCGGCGGTGCAAAGTTGTAACAGACGGTATGGGATATTGAGTGCCTTGCAAATATCCTCGGCGTTGTCGATCAGCGTCTTAAGCTCGTCATAGCTGGTATGCGGCTCGACAAACTTCACCATCTCCACCTTGTCGAACTGGTACACACGCTTGATTCCGCGCACATCACGGCCGGCGCTCATCTGCTCGTTGCGAAAGCAGGGCGTGTAGGCGACATGATAGATCGGCAGTCGTCCCGGCTCGATGATTTCTTCACGGTATAAATTTGTGACCGGCACTTCAGCGGTTGGAATTAATGTTAGGTCAATACCTTCGATCTTGAACAGGTTCTCGCCGAACTTAGGTAGGTTGCCGGTACCTACTAAAACCTCTTCCTTGACGACATGCGGCGGTAAAATTTCTGTGTAACCATGCTGCAAGGTATGCAGATCGAGCATCCAGGTTATCAACGCTCGTTGTAATCGCGCTCCAGCCCCTTTGAGGACAAAAAATCGGCTGCCGCTCAACTTCACGCCCCGCTCAAAGTCGATAATGTCGAGCGCTTCGCCAAGCTCCCAATGCGGCCGAGGCTTAAATGGAAACTCGCGCTGCTCACCCTCGGTTCGTACAATGATGTTGTCGTCTTCACTCGTGCCGACTGGAACATCAGGATGGGGCAGGTTAGGTAGTTCCAACATCAGCCGTTGGAGTTGCGTTTCCACCTCGGTGATTTGCTTGTCCAGCTCTGGAATAGGATCGTGCTGGGCGCGCAGCTCCGCGATACGCTTGGTCCGTTCGGCGGCATCCTTGATCTTACCGATCTCTTTGGACGCTGTATTTTTCTCGGCCTTGAAGCGCTCCACCTGAAAGATGAGTTCGCGGCGGCGTCCATCAACTTCCAGCACGCGGTCGATCATGGCCGGATCTTCGTCGCGCTTACGGATTCCTTCCTTAACCAGATCGGTCTGCTCGCGAATAAGCTTGATGTCTAGCATCGTTTTCTCCTGCTAAGGTTTGAGGCTTGAGGTTTGAGCCATCAGCTATCAGGTTTCAAAACCGTTGAAAGCTCCATGAGGCCATTTTGCCGTTTGAGAATGGCATGACGCCATGAAATACTGTTGGTGAGTCATCAAACACCATCGGCAAAAACAGCTGATCACTTTCCCACATGGGCAGCTCCAACAACCGGTCTCGATCAATCCATTCCAACGTGCCCTCGTGGTTGCCTTGATGCGGCGTACCGCTCCAGCTATCAACGCGAAAGATAAAGCCGAACCAGTCTTGTCCTTGCTTTCCGAAGCCGGGCCAGCTGATGGTACCTCGCAGCTGCATCGTTTCGGCAATAATCCCGGCCTCTTCCTCGATTTCGCGCTGCATACACGCGGTCACTGCCTCGTCTCGGTTGAGCTTGCCGCCCAATCCGTTGTACTTTCCATAATGGATGTCGTCCAGCCGTTTGTTGCGGTGGACCATGAGCACTTGCTGTCCGTCGTGTGACAGGATGTATCCGAGTGTTGCCAGAATTGGTGTATATGTCATAACAATGCCACGATCTATATGTTGCAGGAATAAAAACAGTGTCTCGATGTCCGCTTCCATTTTCCGTCTTACCACGGTTGGTCGATGCCGCGCATGTCGGCGTTGTACTCGGCTATTCGACGGTGTAAGCCGCCGGAGACTGTTGGCGGTAATGCATTGATCTGCCAATAGCGCGCTTCGGCAATCTCCAAATTAAGCGTGATTGTAGGCGGATTGAGCGGACGGCAAACAAAAACGGCGACATGGTTGGTCATTCCTTCATGGACATTGATGTAGATGCCCAGCAGCCGTTCGCTTTCAACCACGCAGCCGGTTTCTTCGCGCGCTTCTCGTTCTGCCGCCGTCCGCAACGACTCGCCACGCTTAACGCCGCCGCCGGGCATGATCCATTTCTGGCTGCCATGTGTTCGTACCAGCAGCACCTGGCCGTGCTCAACAATCAGCGCTCGTACTCCAACCGTTACTGGTCGTGCAATCCTCCGTGCCAGATGACGAATTGCGAGCGCCCCTGGATAAGCCTGCTGCAGCACCCGCTCAACGACTCGCCTCATGTGTCAATATCCAGCTTTTCATCAAGGCCCATCACGTCTGCCACGATATACAGCGGCCTGCGCTTAACTTCGTCATAGATACGGCCCAAATATTCGCCCATGATACCTAGAAAAATGAGCTGAATGCCACCTAGAAACAGCACGCTCACAAGCGTCGATGCCTGGCCGTAGAACGCTCCGTTAGCGGCTGCAATCCCGACGCCGCTGGCAAGCCGCAGGATAATCACGGCGATCAGCGCCAACATACTGATAGCTGCAATCAAGAAGCCGAAGTAGGTTGCCAGCTGTAGCGGCAAATACGAGAAGCTGGTAATGCCGTCCAGTGCGAAACGTATCATTTTACTGAGGGGATACTTGGTCTCGCCCGCATGTCGTGGCGCGCGCTTGTACTCAACGCCGGTCTGCTTAAAGCCAACCCAAACCGACAGCCCACGCATAAATCGATGGTGCTCGCGCATCCGTCGCAGCGTATCGACAACCTTGCGGTCCATCAGCCGAAAGTCGCCGGTATCGACCGGGATATTAACATTGGTGATACGCCGAATCAATCGGTAGAAGAATGCCGCCGTTGCTTTCTTGAACCATGTCTCGCCTTCGCGTTCGGCTCGCTGTGCGAAAACAATGCCGAAGCCTTCGTTCCATTTGCTGATCATGTCAGGAATTACTTCGGGCGGGTCTTGCAGGTCTGAGTCGATCACAACAACCGCAGCGCCGCGCGCATAGTCGATACCGGCTGTGATTGCGATCTGGTGACCAAAGTTGCGCGAAAAGTTGATGACTTTGATCCGTGGATCGCGCTCGTGCAGCTCGATCATCACTTCCAATGAGCGATCGCGGCTGCCGTCGTTAATCAGCACAACCTCAAACGACCTGCCAAGTGGTTCCAGGCTGTTGATGACCCGCTCACAAAAAAGTGGC
>JASKZZ010000346.1 GCA_030147335.1 Herpetosiphonaceae bacterium
TGTAATCGGTGGTATAAGAGTCTGCCATTGATGTGTATCGGTCCGCTTGACACGTAGGGATGGACGCCTACAATAAATTCAACCTACGTTGTACATGTCTAAATTCGGGGCGAACGCAAGACAACACTCTATTGATTTTTGTGCTTGGTTCATAACGTATGACTTGCGTTGGGGTCTTCCAAATGTAGTTTTAATGTCTGACTCAGGAGATGGATGATTATGACCAGCTCCACCGATCGTTTTTCCAGCCGTGTTGCCGACTACGTGAAATATCGTCCGACGTATCCCGCAGCATTGATCGAGTTGCTAAGGACAAATCATATCCTTACGCCGTCCGCCATTATTGCTGATGTTGGCTCTGGTACCGGAATTTTGAGCAAACTATTCCTGGAACATGGGAATATGGTGTATGGCATTGAGCCAAATGCAGAAATGCGCAGCGCCGGAGAAGAACTGCTCCAAAATTATCCTAACTTTCGGAGCATAGCGGCGACAGCGGAGGCGACAACGCTGCCGGATCACAGCATTGATGTTGTGACTGCTGGTCAAGCGTTTCATTGGTTCGACCACCAGCGTGTACATGCCGAGTTTCGCCGTATCCTTAAGCATGCTGGCTGGGGTGTACTTGTTTGGAATGATCGCCGCACCGACGCTTCGCCGTTTCTTGTGGACTACGAGCAGCTTCTCCTTCGATTTGCTACAGACTACGAGGTAGTTAATCATAAGCAAGTCGATGATCAAGTGCTGCAGCCATTCTTTGGCGGTAGTGCTATGCGCAAAGCGTCGTTTGCGAATATACAGGAGTTTGACTTTGCGGGCTTGCGTGGACGGTTATTGTCATCATCCTATGCGCCGGAACAAGGCCATCCGCAGCATCAGCCAATGCTTGACGAGCTTGAACGTATCTTTCAGATGCATCAGTCCAACGGCACCGTGATATTTGAGTACATTACCGAAGTTTACTATGGCCATCTTCTGCCTGATAACAGCTAAACCTTGCACGATCGGTCGTTCAATACGTGCAGCCTGTACATTCGTTCGTTGACATATGAGCATTCCTTTGTTGACACCCCGAGGTCGTTTTGCACCCAGCCCGACAGGAGCAATGCATCTTGGCAATGCGTGGACGGCATTGCTTGCCTGGCTTGATGCCCGTCAGCGCGGAGGCAAGATTGTGCTGCGGATTGAGGACCTCGACCCTGATCGGTCTCGCTCGCACTTCGCACAGCAGTTGATCGCTGATCTACGCTGGCTTGGCCTTGATTGGGATGAAGGCCCGGATGTCGGCGGACCATACGCGCCTTATATTCAGGATCAACGCCGTGAACGGTATGCGCAAGCGCTCCTGCAATTGGAACAGCGTGGCCTGGTGTACGCCTGCTATTGTAGCCGCGCCGAAGTGCGAGCAGTAGCATCGGCCCCGCATGGCGTTGCTCCAACTGAACAGTGTGCGAACCAGTGTAGGGCCTTGTCTACCCAACAGCGTATGGCCCGTGAGGCACACGGTCGCCGTCCGTGCCTACGCATTCGAGCGCCTAGCAGCATGCCGCCTACACAGTTTGAAGATTTGTGTCAAGGATCACAAACAGAGCTAGTAGCGCAAACCGCTGGAGATTTTGTGCTGCGCCGTGCGGATGGTGTGCATGCCTACCAGCTAGCGGTAGTAGTTGATGATGGAGCGATGGAGATTACCCATGTTGTGCGCGGCTGCGACCTGCTCCCTAGCACGGCACGCCAAATCTGGCTGCATCACGTACTCGGCTACGAACCACCCGTTTTTGCCCATGTTCCACTGCTGATTGACGATCAGGGGCATCGGTTATCGAAGCGTCATGCGTCGCTGGCGATTGCGGAGCTGCGCAGTGGTGGTGTGACATCCACGACCATTATCGGGTGGCTGGCTGCGTGGGGGGGAATTATTCCGTCTGCGGAGGACGTACAGCCTGGTGATTTGATCGGACTGCTTGACTTCCAACAACTACCACGCAAGAACATTGTTGTTCCGCAGCTGTAGAAGCGGTGTTATTGCTATGACAAACTATCAGTGTTCCAATGCGCCTTGCTACACACCAGAGCTTACGCCAATTCATTATGTAAGCCAATAAGCTGAACCTTATGCAAGATATAATTCGAGCCGATTGTCAATGTCCTGCTGGCTGTTGTCGCGAAGATAGTACAGCGTGGCAACCTGGGCAAGCAATTCGTCGCGTTCGTCGGCCATGGGAACTCACTTCCACTAGGTGCACCGCTCCAACATACGATGCATTATAGAAGTGTCTCTGCTTTTGGACAACCAGAGATGTTGCCCTATCCTTGAACTGCTTTTGAGAATACACGAATATATTGTTGAAACATATGTTCGACAACAAGTATTGGATCTGCTAGACTGATCAACAATTCCCAACAAAAGCATGAAGTCATCTATGCGTGCCAATAAAAACTCACTCCGTACAACCCTTGTGGACAAACTTCGCGTCGATCAATGGGGCCGCCAACTTCGTCTTGTACTGGCAGGTGTTGGTCGACTATGCCTGCCGTCTGCTCGCGGTGTTTACCATCCACAACCACATAGCGAAGTGATACTTGGTGTTGCAATTCCACCTGGAACCAATCTTGACTCGCTGGGGCGTAAATTGTGGTGGCGCGGTCTAGGTCTGGTCGAACGTGATGGTCAGATGATCGCGGGAGCCGATGTTACGACAGCGGTGCAAATGCGGCGGATGCGTCATGCTCGTGCGCTTGTTACCAAGCAGATTCGTGATGCTGGTATTCGCGGAGCTATTAAGCGCTGGGAATAATCCCGCCTTTTTCCAATATGTTCTGATTCTATCGCCAAATCTTGACAGTGCCGTGCAATGTCGCGTATTGTCTGCATCCTGCGATAGAGGAGAATGTATGCCGCGCGAGTATGCTGTACTTGGCCTTGGCCGTTTTGGGACAGGCGTTGCGCTTGCCCTAACACGGCATGGCAGCACTGTAGTTGGTGTCGATCACCAGCGTGAGGTTGTACAATCGTTAGCCGAGCAGCTCGACGATGTGGTGGAGGCCGACGCCTGTGATGAAGATGCGCTGCGGCTCATCGGCATCAGCGATTTCGATACGGTTGTTGTGGCCATTGGCGAATTCGAGGCCAATCTGCTGGCGGTTGTTGCGGTGAAGCATTTAGGCGCGCGGTATGTGGTCGCAAAAGCGCTTACGTCACGACAAGCCGAAATTTTGCGCCGGATTGGTGTAGATGAGGTTGTGCTGCCGGAACAAGAAGCGGGCGAGCGACTAGCATCGCGGCTCATGGCGCCAAATATTAGCCAAGCATTGATGGAGCATACCGGGATTTTGGCCGGCGAACTAGCAGTGCCTGAGCAATGGATTGACCAAACGCTTGGTCATATCAATGTCCGCCGTCGTCATGGCGTGGTTGTGATTGCAATTCGTCGTGGAACTGAACTGCTGGTTGCTCCCGGCGCGGATGATATGTTTCACGTCGAAGACCATGTTGTGATGGTAGGTAACGAGGATCGATTAAAGGCGTTAGGCTGTCGCTTCCCGGTCCGGCCCACATGAAATTCGCGGTTGGTCGCCAACTGCTTGCTGTACCCGCAGTCCGTATCGTTGCCGGTTTATTGATTCTGATCGGTGGTGGTACCGCCCTGCTAGCCCTCCCATGGGCGGGGACGACTCGGCCACTCACGTTCGCTGAGGCCGCGTTTACCGCCGTTTCGGCGTTGACCACAACTGGACTTTCCATCATTCAGCCCAGCCGTGATTTATCAACTTTTGGTCAGATCGTGCTGCTGGTGTTGATGCAGCTTGGCGCTATCGGGTTCACTGTGCTGGCCGTTACCATCTTTCGACTGATCGGGCGTCGTATTACCTTTGCCGAACGGGTCACGTTACGCGATGCGCTTGGGGTTGTTGATTTATGGGCGATTGTTCGGCTGATGCAGCGGGTGGTCATCGGGATTGTGTCGATCGAACTGGTGGGAACGCTGCTGCTGTGGATCAATTGGGCACCAACATATGGCCGTAATCGCGCGTTGTATCTGGCGCTATTTCATAGCGTTTCGGCGTTCTGCAACGCTAGCTTCGACCTTTTCGGCGGTGGTTCAAATGCGACCGTCAATCCATTTCCAACCGATACCTTTACATTGTTGACTATTGCATTAATGATCACGCTCGGCAGCATCGGTATTCCAGTGTTGGCCGACGTGCTTGATTGGCGCAGCCATCCACGCTTTTCTTTGCATACGAAGCTGACCCTGACCGTGTGGACGTTGCTAACGGTTGTCGGCACCGCCTTGGTTTTTGTGAGCGAGACCATGCAGCCCAGCGCGTTTTCCGGCTTGCCTCCCGCGCGCCGCGCCTTATTTGCGCTGTTCCATGTTATTGCTAGCCGTACCTCCGGCTTCAATGTACAACCAATTGCCGATCTTGCGCCTGCTACGGTATTAGTTTTGACGGTTCTTATGTTTATTGGTGGAGCGCCGGCCTCAACTGCGGGCGGTATTCGCACGAGTACGTTTGCGGTGCTGGCACTTGCAGCTGGAGCGTATATTCGTGGGGCTGATGAAATTCGCTTTGGTAATCGCGCTATCTCCCGCGACTCAATACCTAAAGCGCTAGCTATTTTGTGTGTTTCGGTCGGGGTGATTGTGACCGGCGCGTGGCTGTTGATGTTGACACACGACACAACGTTTCAGAATGCCCTATTTGAGGCCGTGTCTGCATTCGCGACGTGTGGCTTTAGCCTGGGGCT
>JASKZZ010000347.1 GCA_030147335.1 Herpetosiphonaceae bacterium
TGATTAAGCAAAGCCAGCGTTACCAGAGCGAGGTTAATCGCTTCTACATCGACCGGCTGCGGCTGCTCAAGTATCGCCCAACTGGCGGCATCGTGCCATTTATGTTTGTTGACAGCAACCCCGCCGTCCAGTGGTCGATCATTGACTATTGGCGAGTACCCAAGCCGTCGTATTGGGCAATGCGCGACGCGTTCAGACCACAGTACGCGTTTACGCTTATTCCACGACCGCGCTACAAACTTGGTCAAACAATCGCCCTACCGGTCTACGGCGTTAACGACGCACAACAGTCCGCGCGCTACGCCATTCGCGCTCGTGTATTCGATCCGGAAGGAAAACGCGTTGCCGATTTTACCAGTGTCGGTGAGTTTACTGCGGATTGCGAGGCGGAGCAGCTTGGCACGCTAGAGTTTGTTGCGGATCGGCGTGGTCTGTACGAGGTACAGCTTGCGGTCCAGAGTAACGGCGAGCGCTTTACCAATGTGTATCATGTGCATGTCGGCCAACGCTCGCGGCGACGTGCGGTTGTTCGACGCGTAATGCAGGCTTTAGCTGCCATGCTCACGGTCTTGCGAACGATAGGATAATCTATCCGGTAAATTGATCATACGTTTCCCCCAAGTATTCGCCCAATCCGCTGCGGAGCATGTGGGTCGCCATATAAAGCGCCATCAACCATCAACGCAGTGGCCCCGGCTGCGATACAGTGCTGTGCAATATGAGCATCAGCTACGCCGCCAAAAGCAATCAGCGGTACACTAACCGTTGCGGCAATCGATCGTAACGCTAGCAGTGTACGCGGTGCTACCGACGGCCCAACCAGTACACCCTCAAACAGCTCGCCATCCACAATCGCGGCTGCAGGAGGATAGGCTTGCACGATCAATGCATCGGCTCCCGCATCGACGCACGACGCGGCAAACTGCGTGGTACCGTTTGGCAGAACAACAAGCAGCGGCAAAGCTGTTTGATCACGTGCCGCCGCAACGGAAACAGCTGCCTGGTCGGCTTGTACCTCCAGTACTAATCCCGCCAACGACTCGATCATTTCAAGCCTTGCTACCATCTCGCCTACTTCGTCGGCGCAGCCTCGGAGACATAGCAGCACAGGAACGGGCGCTCGCACCCAGCGTTTTGCATCTGCTTCAAGCAGGGTACGCAGCTTCACTGTCGGCAGCCGCTCAAATACAATTCCAGCAGGAACACTGCTCCAACGGTTCCGTTGTTCAAGTGATGTACGGGCAACGGCACGATGAGTAACAACTGCACCAACCCGCGCAGGATCAAGCTCCCGCAGCGAAAGCGCGCAGCCAGGCGCAATAATGACTGGTGATTGCAGCACAAGGCCATATGGGTTATGCGGCGCAAGGTCGATCATAGATAACACAACACTACATGCGAACAAGAAGCCAAAGAATAGCATATGGTCTTGATGCTATTCTTTGATTTGTTATACCTTAATTCGTTCCCACTTATTGCCATAAAAGCGCCAGAACGCAAGCAACCCTTGAATTACCAGATCGACCGACATCGCAATCCACGCGCCGAGTAGCCCGTAGTCCATATATGTGATAAGCAGGATCGCTAGCGGAACCCGAATGAGCCATGGCGAAACAAGCTTGATCAGCAGCGGAAAGACAGTATCACCAGCACCGCGCAGTGCGCCGGCATACACAAAGTTTGCCGCCAACATTGGCTGAATGACACCTACCAGTTGGAGGGGCAATACGCCTGCCGCTACAACCTCTGGATTGATAACAAGCAACTTAAGAAACCACTCAGGAATCAGGATAAAGAGCAAGCCCATACCGCCCATGAACACAGCAGACTGAAAGTAAGCTTCGTGTCCACTCCTACGCGCCTGTTGAACATCCTTCGCTCCCAGGCTTTGACCGACCAACGTTGTTGCTGCAACAGCGAAGCCTAGACCGGGTAAGAATGAGATGCTTTCCGCAGTGATAACCGTGTTGTGCGCTGCATATGGAATTGTGCCGAGGCCAACAACGAACCGCGAGAAGACAATCAGCGCGCTTTGGAATGCAAACATTTCCGCGCCTGTCGGGAGGCCAATGCGAAAGATGCGCCGCATTGTATCGCCATGGAACCGTGGCCATCGATCAAGACGAATAAGCCCTCGTCCGCGCAGAATAAGCGCAACAATAAAAATGCCGCCAACGGATCGTCCAACCGTTGAACCCCATGCCGCGCCGTCAACACCAATCGGTGTCAACCCGAACTGACCACCCACAAGCAGCCAGGATATCAGAATGTTCAGCCCATTGACCAGCAGCATCACCAGTAGTGGCGTTTTGGTGTCACCGGTGCCACGGAGCGCTGCGTTGAGAAGAAAGGTAACGCCGGCAAGCGGCATACCATAAGCGCTGATTTGTAAGTAGCGGATGGCAAGTGGTGCAACGTCGTTATTCGCACCGAAAAGCCGCATTGCGAGAGGTGCCGAGGCGTACATCAACAAAAAGCCAAACAATCCTACAACAATGCCAAGTAACAATGATTGTCGAACAATATTGTTTGCCTCGCCATACTCTTTCGCGCCCGTCGCGCGTGCAATCAAGGCCGTACTGCCAATCGCGCCCGCCATAAAGATTGTGGTGGTAATCCAAACAACATAGTTAGCGAGTCCAACAGCAGCTAATCCATCTGCCGCCGATTTATAACCAAGTTCTGCTGCGAGTTGCGGAGTGATATGCCCCACAAGGTAGGTATCAGCTAACCCAACAAGCATATTCAGAAATTGCTCTCCGACTGCAGGCAGGGCTAGCATCAATACTTGCCATCGTAACGAACCGTTAGCAGGGCGGGATAATGTCCGTGTGGTCATAATTTAGCACATATTTTCTACTATATATCCCAAAGTTTTACCACATATCCCCCATAACGTGTGGGATATGTGGCATTGTGTGGGATATTGTGGGTTATTGTCGTCATATTTCCCGCACTACCAAAAATGTTCAGCTACCATCTAGCCTTATGTGCGATGCTGTGCGTTCGGTGTTTGTTGTACCACGCGCTGGAGCGCCTCCTCCGCACCTTCAAGCTGATCATCAAATACAAACACAGGTGTCGACGAGCCGGTTGCATTACGAAGCAACATCGTACAAGCCCAACGCTGCTTGATACCGGTAGGTATTTTCGTGCGCCGAACTTCAGTAACTCGCTCCAGATTCACTGCTCGATTGGCCAACGGCGCAAAAATCTTAATCACGTCTGGCTCAATTCGCAGCCGATAAAATACTCGTCCTAGCTGCGCTCGTATCGTGAAAATCAGAATCACCAACAAAAAGACGGCAAGTATTCTTGAACTCCAGCCATATTCTGACCATAGCTGAACAAGAACAAACGTCAAACCAACAAAAGCGACAACGCTAAGTCCACACCATAGGACCGCACGTTGTCGCACCTTCGTCTTGTAACGATATTCCATAATCTCGGCAATCATCATGCACCAAAAACAATGCCACGATATCAAGTTTCAGCATATGATCATACGATCAAAAGTACAGTTTCGCCAACTCCTAAATGTTGGGTTTGTTTAATTAACAAGCGAGCCGTTGCCCATTAGGCAACGGCTCGCTTGCTAGTCTGAAAAATGACGTTATTGTGCGCTTGCCACTGCGATATGATCGTAGTGCGCCTTGAACTTGCCGGGCGTTGTTTCAGCGTAGACACCCCACGCACCGGTTGATAGTGAGTCGTCAGTGAACGTTGCTACTTCCTGGTCGTTGATTTGGAAGCTAAACTCATTGCCGATTGCAGCCAACACAAGCTTGTTGTTTTCGTTTGGCTTGATCGCGGCGCTGGCCTGTGGCTTTACAAGTACTGTCCAGCTATTTTCAACATCCTTCGAGCAGGCGAACTTGCCGGTATTGCTGATCCAGCACACGTACATGCTGCGCTTGTCACCATTTTCCGTAGAACGGATCATTACGCCTGCAAGACCATCGCCTTCAGGCCGTAGCTGCACCGCAATTGCGCCGTCACCAAGCGATGCCGACTCGTCTGGATTCAGGAACAGATACATGTTATCGACATCAAGATTGAGCGAGTACGCGCCGCCATCAACCGTGGCCGAGTACCCTTCTTCTTCGCCTGTCGGCCATGAACCAACGTCGTCGCCGTCGAATGTATTGTTGACAAGCAGGGTTCCATCTTCCTCGGTCGGCTCTTCGGCGGGAGCGTTTGCTGGTTCGTTATTAGCAGTCTCACCAGCGGGTTCCTCACTCGCAGTCTGGTCTTGACTCATGGTTGCAACCACGGCAAGCTTCTGCGTTTTTTCATCAGCAGCACCGAGCTTGCCCATCGTCAACTCACCCTCTAGCACTTCACCGGTGCTGGGGCGCAGCATCGTCACCTTAAGCTGGTCGCCATCGGCATGTGAACGTAGAATACGGCATACAGACTCGAGGCTGTCAACAGTCTCGCCCTGGAGCTTTATCAACAGGTCTGCTGCTTCAACGCCAGTTTGCGATGCTGGACTACCACTTGCCACACCCATCACCGCCATGCCACCCTCAACACCGAAGTAGTCTGCCCACTGGTTCGGCTCAAGGTTCAAGCCCAGGAAGTGACGATTCTTACCTTCTTGAAGCTGCTTGATAATCGGCTCGGCGTATTGCATAGAGATTGCATAGTTTGTGTTTTGAGCATCAGTGCGCGACGCGCTATTAATGCCGATGACCTCGCCCTTGCGATTGACCAACGGACCGCCCGAATTACCTGGGTTGATGGTTGCGTTGATCTGGATCAGGTCCTCGTAGTTTTCGAGTTGCACGTTGAGCTGAGAAACACCACCCCAGTTGATCGAAATGTCATCAACAAGCTTCTCGGACTGTGGGAAACCAATCGTTGCAACTTCGGCGCCGGACTTGACAGTCGTACCGAGTGTAACCGCCTTGAGGTCTGTAGTGTTTTCAACCTTAAGAACCGCAAGATCATCGCACTGCGAACGACCAACCACACGCGCTGAGCGCATTCGATCACTCTTGGCCAGCGAAATCTGTACCGATGACGCGCCTTCAACGACATGGGCGTTCGTAACAATATAGCCATTCTCGATATCGTACACGAAGCCAGTACCTTGGCTCGTACTTTCCTCCATCAACGCGGGAACATTGAACGAGGCAATCACGCGTACAGTCGAAGGACGCAGCAAATCGCCCATGTCTTCTTTTTCAATCGGGGCTGGAGTTGGCTCAACTGTCGGCGCGACCGATGGTGCAACAGTTGGCGCGACCGATGGCGCGACCGATGGCGCAACGGAAACTTCAGCGATAGGAGCAGGTGCAGCAGGCGAACTACCACACGCGCTTAACAAAAGGACGACGACCAACAAGAGGGGGAATAGTCGCACGATGGAACTCCTTGAATAAGACTCAGTCAACTTAACACTTAGAAAGTATTATTCCTGCCGTTGAAGTAGGCAGAGAAGAGGTACGAACAGGACTACATGTGCAGCTATTCTACAAAGCCAACGTACAACGTATAGCGTCGATAGTCCTATCTAATAGTAGCCTTTCCACCAATATCCACTATGCGTCTAATCATGATTTGCAGGTATGATTCAGGCAAAAAGGAACACTATGCGCGCACTTGGTTTTGCTTTGTTGGTAGCAATCGGTGTTATTGCTCTTGGATGGCTGCTTGGACCACACACTCCCGCACCAGAGTTGCCCCGCAACCTTGTCGGCTCCGACGCTACATGGCTTGAGCGAGCCGAACGATTGGGCATGCAACGGCGTTGGCTGGCCATCACCAATCTTGTGTTCACTCCAGCTCTGTGGTGGCTCTTTGTGCGAAGCGGCTGGAGCGCTGGCTTGCGAGCATGGCTCGAAACCATTGGCATTCATAATCCGTGGCTGATTGTAGCCGCCTTTACCACTTTGTTTGTGCTTTTATCGACACTACTGAATGCTCCGCTTCTATACATCGGTCTTGCACTTCGCCGCGCATATGGTTTATCCCAGGAAACAACGGGGGCGTGGCTTGCTCGTCAAGCTAAAGAGCTTGGAGTAGGACTCGTACTCACACTCGTAATGGTCGAAGGCTTATACTGGACGATCCGCGTTGCGCCTCGCTGGTGGTGGCTACTTGCCGCCGCCGGCGCGATTGTTGGCTCGTTACTGCTTACATATTTGGCACCATATGTTATCACCCCGTTGTTTTTTACACAGCGCCCACTAGAAGATCAAACACTACGTTCAGAAATTTTCGCGCTCGGTGAACGTGTCGGCGTGCCGATTGGCGAAGTGTATGTCATTGATGCAAGCAGTCAGGGTAATGAAGGAAATGCGTACTTTACTGGTATCGGTGGCGCGACACGAGTTGTGATTTACGATACGCTGCTACAGCAATATCCTAGGCAAGAACTGCTCACCATTCTAGCCCACGAGCTTGGCCATTGGCAGCATCAACATATTTGGAAGGGACTCGCGCTTACGGCACTTGGAGCGCCGCTCGGTCTATGGGTATTGCATATCGGGCTTGGCTGGCTGCTGCCGGTCTGGGGTATTCAGAACCGCGCCGACGTTGCCGGTCTACCGCTCATTATGCTCCTTGCAACACTGGGTGGACTGCTTGCACTGCCTGTGCAAAACCGAATTTCTCGACAATGGGAGCGCGAGGCGGATCAGTTTGCGATACAAGCAACCAATGATCCGAGCGCGTTCCAAAGCACATTTATACGTCTAGCCCAGCAAAATCTTGGTGATCCGTCACCACCGCCATTGTACGAAGCCATTTTTGCAACCCATCCCGCAATTGGTCGTCGAGTAGCCGATGCGCAATCTTCGCAAAACCCTTGACGCAATATAGCGCAACGTGTATGATCGATTCACAGAGCGGAACCTGCTTTGTGCAGCGCAGCATAAAGCTTTCCCTGAACTTATGCGCAGGTGAGCAAAGATCAGCCTCGCGTACAGAAAGGCCGCCACGATGATCCGAGTTACCGTGGATAGCATTCGCGTCAATCTTTTATCGCAGCAACGTATGGTTATGCTGCGAGAAGTAGATAATCGACGCTACTTACCGATTTGGATCGGAGCATTCGAGGCGGAGGCGATTGGCTCAGCAATGCAAGGCCACGACCCGCCGCGACCTCTCACTCACGATTTGCTCCGTAACGTCATTATCGAGCTAGGTGGAGCAGTACAGCACATCGCGATTGTGCAGCTGCAAGACAACACGTATTTCGCGCGCATTGTTGTAGACGTGCGTGGCGTGCGACGAGAAATCGATGCACGTCCCAGCGATGCAATTGCGCTAGGGCTTCGTGTTGAAGCGCCAATTTTCGTCAACGAACAGGTGATGGACCAGGCCGGTGTTACCCTTAGCGAAGATGATGAAGACGAAGAAGATGTAGACGAAGAACGGCCATCGTTACCACCGCCAACACCACGGCGCGAAGCTCGTTTGGAGCAAAGTCCCGAGGTGGAGGAGCGTGATGTCAACGAAGAAAATCTTTCAATCTTCCGCGACTTTATCAACAGCTTAGAACAGAAAAAGCCACCCGAAGAAAACAAGTAAATACATCGAAACGGCGCTACGATACAGCGGTTGCAAAACAGCCGCTGTATCTTCATTTAAGCTGAAACTGTGGATAACTAGCCCCTGCATGTGGATAACCGTATCATTATGTGGATAACCACGAGGTCATGTCGTACAAAAAAATCATAGATATCAATATTGTTTTTGTGGATTGATCGTGGACAATCCAGGGAATACGATCATTCTTTGATGTGGATAACCGCCTTTCTATGGGGATAATTATTGTACGTTTGGGGATAGATTCCGTTTAGGTTAATTACATAAGAACTAATGAAGGATTTTGGGGAAACTCATCCACAATCGGTCCTACCTCGATATGCATCCTTGGGGGCCGTTCATACGTAGTTATCAACGTATCCACAGATACTAAGAATACTGTTATAAACGTTAAGAGTTAAGAAGATTAACTGGGGATACATCCTGTGGTTATGGCACAGTGATTGCCTGAATAGGCCGCCAAACCGGAATAAGGTTGGCGCTAAGGAGAGCATACATGACGTCCCAAGCTCAAATACCAGATCAACAGAATCCTTTGGTAGAGGCAATTGTTGCAAACGTTGTTCAACCAAATAATCATGAGTTGCTGCGTCATCTTGGACAAGTGCTAAGTATTGGCCCGAGCACTCGTGTTCTGCTGATTGTTGATTCCGATCAACAAGCGCCGGATGTACTGAAACAAGCGTTGGATTGTGACGTAGAAGTTTATAAGGATGCGCTTCAAGCACTGCCTTTTGACGAACATAGCTTTGACAGCGCAATTGTTGTAGCGCCAATATCAAAACATCTGCATACAGTTGCAACTGAGCTATCGCGGGTGCTACGGCCTAATGGTTCTCTTGGTATAGTTGTATTTTCGGTATATCGCGATCAGGTGCCGGAAGACGCTGCTGTATATGAGCAGGTTATGCCGTTATTAGCAACGAGCAAGCCTGCTGCGGCGTATCGCGCTGTGTTGGC
>JASKZZ010000349.1 GCA_030147335.1 Herpetosiphonaceae bacterium
GACCAGCAGCGCAGCGACGATGCCCAGACCCTTAGCAGCAGCCGCTGGGCTGTTAAATGCGCTGAAATTAAAACCCGCGCCAATCGTGCTGAAGTCGAGCGGTTGTACCTGTAGCTGCGCAAGGCTGGCCGCACTAGGCACAGAAGAAACAGCGGCGTCGGGCACGATTAGCCGGATCACGATTGCCACGACTGTTGTCAGCAAAATGCCGATCAGCAGTGCCGCTTTGACGCGGCGTGACATCAGCCACAATGTTACAAGTAGGCCCACAAGTGCAACTGCGGCCGACAGCCGGGTTACATTACCAAGCGTGACCGGCGTGCCGCCTTCTACTGGCGTCCGCTGCACAAAACCGGCATTAACCAGGCCAATAAACAAAATAAACAAGCCAATACCAACACTTATTGCTCGTTTCAGCGTTAATGGCACGGCATTCAGTACGGCCTCGCGAAAGCCCGTCAGCACAAGTACCGTGATGATCAGTCCTTCAATAAAGATGACACCCATGGCCGCTTGCCAGGGCAGGCCGCGTGTTGCGATCAAATCAAATGCGACCACTGCGTTGAGACCAAGGCCACTGGCGGCGGCGAATGGGTAGTTTGTGTACAACCCCATTGCAATCGAGATGATGGCTGCGGCAAGACATGTGGCAGTAACAACTCCGCCGAACGGTGGTACAACACCAGCCGCTTGTGCAGCCGGATCGCCATTTAAAGTAAGAATGCTGGGATTGACAAAGATAATGTACGCCATCACGAAAAAGGTCGTGATGCCTCCCAAAATCTCAGTGCGAAGGTCGGTTCTACGTTCGGCGAAGCGGAAATAGCGCGCAACTGCAGTGGTGTCGGTAGATGCGCTGGGGGTCGTGCTGTTCACATAGGCCTCCCGATTTACTTGTGGAACGACAAATCAACGTGGTGGACGACGGCATTAAAAAACGCCTCAACGTAGGGAGGAGGCGTCATTGTGTATCATTAACTCCACTAGCTGCGCGTCGTTGCGGAGTTTATTTTGCGACGATTATAGCATGAGTTGCTGTATCGTTATGTTGTAGCTACCCTGTGGGCTGTTCAGCAGGCAGGGTAAACCAGAATAGGCTGCCGCCATAGGGAGCATCACGCACGCCAATCTTGCCTCCATGGGCCTCAACAACCAGTTTGCAAAAAGTCAAACCAAGGCCGGTACCGATTGCAGTTTGCTGTGTTTGAGCCTGTCCATACTTTTCAAAGATTCGCTCGCGCGCTTCAAGCGGCACGCCGTCACCTGTGTCTCGCACCCACACTTCAAAAATATGCGTGTCACTGTTATACGTGGCGCCAATACTTATCTCCCCGTTCTGGGGTGTAAACTTGAGCGCATTGCCGAGTAGATTTTCAAAAACACGCTGGAGCAAGCGGACATCAGCGCGTACTAGCGGTAACGTCGGTGGGAAATTGATCATAATGTTTTGACATTTTTTGTACACGAGCGGCCCTAGGCTCACAACGGCGCTATCTACCACATCGCGAAGCAGGCATGGCGCGAGGTCCAGGGTAACTTTGCCTGCTTCAAGCTTGTTGATATCCAGCATTGTGTTGACATGCTCAAGCAAACGCCCGGCTGCTTGCCGCATTTTCGTAATGGTCGTGGTGTGTTCTTCCGCATTGCCGTCTTCAAATGCGAACTCAAGCAGATCAAAGCCAAGCATAATGCCACTCAAGGGCGAGCGAAGATCATGGATTAGCATTTTGATCATGTCATCACGCAGTTGCTCAAGCTCCATTCGCACACTCACATCCCGAAGCGTGAGCACATGCCCGACGGACTGTCCAAACTCAATCAGTGGCGCGCTGACCCACTCGATGTGTTGTTTTGTTGCCAGTTGTAGTGTGCCGCTTGCAGGGCTTCCCGGCTGTTCAAGGTATGTGGCGAAGATTTGTCGTACATGCTGACGTGTTATCGGCCAGTTTGCTCCGCTATACGTCTTAATCAGTGTTAGGGCATGCGTGCCTTGCACGGATGCATCACCAAGGGCAAGCATGCGGCGGAATGCGCTATTGAGCAGCAAGACGCGTCCACGACGGTCGATAACCAAAACGCCGTCGCTGCTTGACTCCAAGACAGTATGTAGTTCGTCGCGTGCTCGGGTTGCTGCAACGAAAAGCCGGCTATTTTGCAACATTGCCGATACCTGCACCGCTAGTGCGTGCGCGATGCGGAGGTCGTCCTGAGAATACTGGTAGCCGTTGTGAGCAAAGAAGTTGAGACTACCGACGATCCGTTCCCCATCACGCAGGGGCAAGATCAGCGCTGATTGGCTGCTTATTAGGCTCTCATGCGGCGATACGTCCTGGAGAAGCTGTGCGTGGCCATGTTGGAGTGTACGTTGAATAGCAGGAGTGATCGGATGCGCGAGTATTGAAGCCGGCTGGTCGGCGGACACGGGCGCTAATACTTGTACTCGCCACCCTGAGCGGTCTGCAAGCACAACCGAGCAGCATTGAAAGTCGAGAATCCAGCGGGCTTGTAGGGCCATTGTTTGGATCAGTGCTGACGGATCAAGCTTGCCCTGCATTGCCGCCGCAACCTCGTTAAGGGTAGCCAAACGGGTAGAAAGCGCTTGCGCCTCGGCGAGCAACAAGCGAACATTATTATCGAGCTGGTTATTCTCGCCGTTTTGTAGGCTTGGCATTGGCGCATGCAAAGCTGTAACTGTTTTTCGACGAGCCATGACGATATCCTTTGTACATCCGCCACTCGTGACACACCCTTAACAGCGCCGCTGGTAGGTCTATTTCGCTAGCTGAGCTGGTCAATCGGCACGGCTGCTGCATCAGTATAAGCATTGATAAATGCAAACAGATCTGCAGTTGCGATGATTTCAAAAATTTCCTCATCGCTTAATGCAAGCGCACGTAGATTAGCAAAATCCGTATCACTAATTGTTAGCGGGTCTGTGGCAGCAAGCAAGCCAAAGCGCAAGATCGCTTTTTCACGATTTGGCAGCGGACAATGCTCAAAGTCGTGAATGAGCGATTGCAATACGTTCTCCGACACGCCCATAGCGCTCAACCCATGCATATGCACGCGTAGCGCATATTCGCTGCCATTGGTTCGCGAAATAAGCACGCCGATCATTTCTTTGATGGTTCGGGGCACATATCCTTCTAAAATAGTAACCCGAAACTTGTTCCAATTGGCCCGTAATATCGTCGGACGAATTGCCATGGACTTAAAAATGTTGGGAACGATCCCAAAGCCAAGCTCACGCCGAATTTCGGCATACACTTCTGCAACTTCTGGAGAACATTCAGGAGTATCATCAATGAGTGGAAACCTGGTCATGCCAATTCCTTTTGTTAAATAAAGTATCTCGGGCATATAGTGTGTTCGTTTTGTACGATTGCTGTCCGCAGGTCACCTATTAGCGGCTGTAATAATACCAATAAAAACACACCGCGCCGCGCATACTTTTTGTTGATGCGGGAGCAGTGTGTGGAACAAGCCGAGGCCATGCGGGGTTTCTAGGAGCGTATTTCGATGATTTGCAGCCCGCGTTGGTTAAGCGCAAAGGCAACACCAGATTGTAGGTTCGAGCGAGTAATAATGCTGGACAAGTCTACGCCGAGCTGTACCAGTGTTTGGGCGACCTCGGGCTTGATGCCAACCAGCATCGCACGCGCGCCAAGGAGTTGGGCTGCCTGTGTCACCTGTACCAAATGATTAGCAACGCCTGTGTCAATCACCGGCACACCCGTAACATCCAAAATCACGACGGAAGCATGCTCACGCGCGATGCTGGTTAAGACTGTTTCCATGATCTGGCCCGCTCGCCCCGTGTCGATGTTGCCAACAAGAGGTAGCGCCAAAATGCCATCGTAGATCGGAATGGCAGGCGTTGATAGCTCACGCACAGTTTCCAGCAGCCGCTGTTGAGCAACCGCCGCCGCCTCAAGCGCCTGAATCTGCTGAGCGCGCTCCTCGTCGTATTCGACCTTAAACAAAGCGGTGGTCAGCTGCGAGGCAAAGAGATTAATTAAAGTCAACTCTTCTTGAGGATTCATCTCGTCCAGCGTACTGACCGTAAGAACACCCAGAACTGTTTCGCCTCGTCCGAACGGGACGTAAATACTTGACTTAAGTCGTGCTGCGCGAGCAATGTCGCCCCACCCCTCACGATCAGCCGTACTCACAATGTCGGTGACAACAATAGGCTGACCTGTTACTGCCGTGCGAACCGACGAATGTACTTCGGGCTGGTCGAGTGGAAATGCTAGCTTGGCAATTTCGGGCGACATCGCGACGCCTATTCCGGCCTGACCTCGCAGCATTCGGCCGGGAGCATCAATTGTTAAAATCCACGCATTACCATAGCCTGCCAACTCAACCAAACCTTTAATTGCAAGTTGATAGGCTTGATCGGCTTGTGTTGCCTGGAGCAATGACTCGCCAATACGGTACAGGGCTTCGACGCGACGTAGTGGCACACGTAAATCATCACTTGGATTATGCGTTGATTTTGATGTATGTGTTGTAGGATGGTCAGCAATAGCCATGGGAACCTCAATACAGCTAAGTAGATCCAATGGTACGCGATTTTTGGGCTACTGAGAGTAGCCGTTAATCCTAGTTGCTGATAGGTCGTTATGCAGCAATGTTCCATTGTGAGTAGCGGCGTGGTACAATGTATCTACGGCAGCATGTGGCTGCCGATCATTGTGCTTTGATGCCTCGGCGAACGCCTTTCTTTGAGCATGGCGGGCCGGGGTTTTTAGTGGGAGTTTTCAGTCGTCAGTGGTTAGCCGACAGACCAGCTTGTCATCGCTCATAAGCGAAGATAGACTGGCTGGAATATATGCGCTGATTGCTGATTGCCGAACGCTGAGAGCTAGTATGCAACGAAACGATATCCGAAACATTGCGATTATTGCGCACGTCGACCACGGTAAAACAAC
>JASKZZ010000405.1 GCA_030147335.1 Herpetosiphonaceae bacterium
CTTCTCGAAATGAACTTTGTCTTCGTAATCGAAGCGTGTCGTCGCAGGACCGTAGCCCATTGTCAAATTCTGCAATGGACATTCGCCGCCCTTGATGCAGACCGGGCAATCAAGCGGATGCGACGTGAGCAGCATTTCCAATACACCCTTGCGCGCAAACTCGACCTCAACCGTGTTGCCCTTGACCACCATGCCGTTTGAGACAGGGGTTGTACAAGCTGTTTGGAGGCGCGGCATCATTGCGATCACGGGCTTGCCGTTATCGTCGAGTACCGGCTGCTTGGTCGCAGGGTCCATTTTTGGCGTGCCAACCTCGACAAGACACATACGGCACATGCCGACAGGCGGCAGCTTTGGATGATGGCAGAAGACCGGAATCTCGATCCCAACCGACATCGCTGCCTCGACCACGCCGGTGCCCTGCGGCACCGTAACCTCAACTCCATCAATGGTTAGATTAATATCAGGCATATTTTTTTTTATTTCCAAACAGCTGGTAGAAATACATGCATTGTCCTCTACCAGCCGTGTGTTTTCTACCGCACAGGCGCAGCGGCTGCTCCAGTGAGGGCGCCCCCTTCAGCGACTGACGGATGTGGCATCGGGTGGAGCGCGCCCAGCGGACAATGACCAAGCTCGATATGCTGCCGAATTTCGTCACCAAAATACTTGATGGCCGAGTTGACCGGCGAAACTGCCGACTCGCCCAGCGGACAAAAGCACTTGCCGAGCATTTCTTTGCCAAGCTCGTTCAGCAGCGGAATGTCTCCCACGCGGCCCTTGCCGTGCTCGATCCGTTCCCACACCTTCACCAGGAAGTGCGTGCCTTCGCGACATGGCGAACACTTGCCGCACGACTCGTGCTTGAAAAACTCGTCAATCTTCATGGACGTTGCAACAACACAGGTCGTATCATCCAGCACGACAACCGCGCCCGACCCTAGCATCGTACCCTTCGCGGCAAGATCGTCCCAGGTCAGCGGCGTATCGAGATGCTCGGGCGTGTTGATCAACCAGTTGGCCGAAGCGCCGCCTGGAATCAAGAATTTTAGCTCATGGCCGTCACGAATGCCGCCACCAAGATCGTAAATGAACTGGCGCATAGTGATGCCGAGCGGTATTTCAAAATTACCACGTCGCTTGACATGTCCGCTGATCGAGATTGCTTTGGTACCCGGCGATTTCTCGGTGCCGAACTGACGGAACCAGTCAGCGCCGCGCGCGATGATCATCGGCACGTTGGCGAGTGTTTCGACGTTGTTGATCACCGTGGGCTTGGCGTACAAACCCGCGACCGCTGGAAACGGTGGCTTCAACCGTGGCTGTCCGATCTTGCCTTCCAGTGACTCCAACAGTGCTGTTTCTTCACCACAGATATACGCGCCCGCCCCACGATGCACGTACAGATCGAATTCAAAATCGCCACCAAACAACTTCTTGCCTAGAAAGCCACGGTCATACGCTTCGCGGATTGCCTGCTCAAGCACACGCGCGCCAAATGCATATTCGCCACGAATATAAATGTAGCCAGTTGTTGCGCCAACCGCGAAGCCGGAGATGATCATGCCCTCGATCAATTGGTGCGGGTTGTAATCAATCACTTCATGGTTGTTGAACGTGCCCGGCTCTGACTCGTCGGCGTTGCAGACCAGATATTTTGGAAAAATATCCTTGGGAATAAAGCCCCACTTCACGCCTGTGGGAAAGCCCGCGCCACCGCGACCACGTAAGCCGGAACGCTTGACCTCGTCAATAACCGCGCTTGGCTGCATCGATGTTAGGGTGTTGCGGGCGACTTCATAGCCACCACGCCGCATATACTCATCGATCTGCCCAAGGTTTGGGTAATCGCGATTACGCAGCACAATATGTTCACGCAGAAACGGATTTGGATATTCCGAGCCATAGCCATTTGCAGGGCCGCCTGGATAGCCGTTTTCGTAGCGAATAGTTTCCATACAAATCCTTAGCTGTCAGTGTATCAGCCGTCAGTCAACAGCAGTTGCAGTCAATAAATCACTGGCTGCCGCTAACTATTGGACGAATGCTACTTTTCGGCGAACCGTCCCGAAATACTGAGTCTCGTATCGCTTTGCGCCTGCCGGAGCAAATCCTCAAGCATGGCCGGCACCTTGTCGGGCGTGAGGTCGTACATAAACTCAAGATTAGCTTGCATCACCGGCGCGCGGTGACACGCGCCAATGCACTTCACTCGTTGCAGGGTGAACAAGCCGTCACCGGTTGTTTCACCTGCTCCAATACCAAGGCGCTCTTCGAGGTCGGAAACAAGCTCTTCGGTGCCGGTAAAGCAGCAGGGATTATCATCACACACCTGGAGCACCCACTTGCCAACCGGCTGGTCGTACAGCAGCGAGTAGAATGTGGCGACCTCATACACATCCGTGTACGGCATTTCAAGAATGTCGGCAACTTCCTGGATGTGCTGGATGCTAAGGTGGCCGTACTCATCCTGTGCTAGATAGCACAGCGGCAGCACCGCCGAGTTTTTGATTGGATAGCGCGCGAGAATACTTGCAATCTCGGCGGCATGTTTATCTGTAAGCACAAAAAACCTCTTAGCAATCAGACGCTAGCATGGGTGGTTGTTCATTGCTGACGTCTGATTGCTGACAGCTATCTATCAACTTCGCCAAGCACCGGATCGAGACTTGCGAGCATTGCGATTAGGTCAGCTACCTGTTTATCCTTGGCCATATGTGGCAACGCTTGCAACGTGATAAACGACGGCGCACGGAAATGAACGCGATACGGGTGGCTGGAGCCATCACTGACAATGTAGCAACCCAGCTCACCACGACCTGACTCAACCGCAACGTAGATGTCACCTTTAGGGGGCTTGAAGCCCTCGGTCCACAGTTTAAAGTGGTGGATCAGCGCCTCCATCGAATAGGTGATCTCTTCTTTTGGCGGCGGCCAGATCTTCCGGTCACTGGTTGCATACGGCCCATCCGGCAAATTATCAAGCGCCTGCTGAGCAATCTTGACTGACTCGCGCATCTCCGCGATGCGAACGAGATACCGCTCGTACACATCACCTTCGGTGCCGGTCACCAGCTTGAAGTCGTAATTTTCGTAGCCGGAGTACGGGAACATTTTACGCACGTCATACGGCACGCCGCTTGCGCGTAAGTTCGCGCCGCTCATTCCGAGCGCAATGGCGTCAGTCGCGCTGATAAGGCCAACGCCGACCGTTCGTTCCTTCCAGATCGGGTTATCCGTCAACAACGCCTCGTACTCGTCGATACGGCTGGGGAAAATATCCAGAAAGAGTTGGACGGTCTCCTTGAACTCTTTGGGAAAGTCCCAGGCTAGCCCACCGGGCCGAATATAGCTGGTGTGCATCCGCGCGCCTGAAACTAGCTCGAAAATATCGAGCAGCATTTCACGTTCGCGGAAGCAGTACAAGAAGACGCTCATCGCGGCGAGGTCTAGGGCATGCGTGCCGAGCCAGACCAGGTAGCTGTTCATGCGAGTTAGCTCGTTCAGCAAGACTCGTCCGACCACAGCTCGCGGTGGAATCTCGCAGTCGAGCAGCTTCTCAACCGCAAGCGCGTACACCATGTTGTTGATCATTGGGCCAAGATAATCAGTGCGCTCCGTCATTACGACTGCTTGCTGGTACGTCTTGGCTTCCATGTTCTTTTCGATGCCGGTATGGAGGTAGCCAACGTCAGGGGCAAGTTGGACAACTTGTTCGCCTTCTAGCTCCACCACCAGTCGCAGCACACCATGGGTCGAAGGATGCTGCGGCCCCATGTTGAGCACCATCGACTGGTCGAACTCAGATCTGTTCTTCATCCGCTCGGCATTGGCGGCGATGACCTGCCGTGGTGACGGCACTGTAATCTCGCGCGCAGATCGAGCGATCTGCTGTGATGTTGGGAAAGCGCTGCTCCGTCCGCCCATGTCGGAGCCACTGTTATAAATTGCGGCACGACGCTGCGCAACGGTTCGTTCAGCAACAGCCATAGGAAACCTCAACTAGCAATGAGCCAGAAACCCAATCTTGAGCTGCTCATCGTTAATTACTCATTGCTTATTATTCTCTTGCGTATGGTTTTTGGGCGTCCACATCATCGTGGTTGAACGTGAATGCAACTTCCTCGTACACCAGCGGCTCGTCCTTGCGCTGTACGTGGCCGTCCCAGTCCTCCGGCAAGAGAATGCGTTGAAGGTCGGGATGCCCATCAAACACAATGCCAAACATATCCCAAGCTTCACGCTCTTGATATGTTGCTGTCGGCCACAGCGGCACAAGACTAGGAACGTGTGGATGGGCTTCATCCACGCCCACCTTTAGGGTAACCAGATGTGGGTTAGTCAAGCTGCGCAAATGATAAACGACCTCAAAGCGCGGATCACGACCTAAATAGTCGACACCGGTAATGCTTGCCAGCCAAATGTACTGAAGGTCCGCGCTGTCGCGTAGAAAGAGTGCAAGCGGCAGCAGTTCATCGGGGGCGATGCGGAAGCGCAGATCGCCGCGATACTCGTCAACCTCCACAATGCGGCTGCCGAACTGCTGCATTACTCGCTGTCTCACAGTTGCGTTGTCGAGTGGCATTAGCGGCTTCCAATCGCTTCAATGGGTCGTCCAACACTATCGAACCGCAGCGCGTTGTCTTTCGTGCGAGGGGCTAGTTTTTCACGCCTGACCTTTTCATGCAGCATCATAATGCCGTGAATCAGCGACTCAGGACGTGGTGGACAACCTGCCACATACACATCGACCGGCACGATCTCGTCAACGCCCTGCACAACCGCATAGTTGTTGAATACGCCTCCGTTCGATGCACAATCGCCCATGGCAATTACCCACTTCGGATCCGACATCTGATCATACAGCTGTCGCACCACCGGTGCCATTTTGCGTGATACGCGGCCTGCAACAATCATCAAGTCGGCCTGACGTGGTGATGGTCGATTGATCTCCATACCAAAACGTGACAGGTCGAAATCGCTAGCCTGGGCCGCCATCATTTCAATAGCACAACAAGCCAAGCCAAATGTCAGGGGCCACATCGCATTTGTACGGCCCCAGTTAACGGCAGTTTCAAGAGTTGTGTAAACAAACCCTAGATTGCCCGTTTTTTCTTCTAATCCCATCGGAACGCTCCCCGCTTTAGTGCGTACAAATATCCAGCCAGCAGGATCAGAACGAAAACGCCCATTTCAACGAGGCCAAATACCCCCAGCTGACGATAAATTAACGCATAGGGCAACATAAAGACAATTTCAATATCGAACAAGATGAAGATCATTGCGACAAGATAAAAGCGCACCGGAACGCGCTGATTTCCTGACCCGATCGGACTCATTCCTGATTCGTAGGGCATCAACTTGCGCAGCGAGCCACGCTTTGGGCCGAGTAGTGACGACGCGCCGATGACAAAAAATGCCAGCACGGTTGTCAACACAAACAAAATCAGGATTGGCAGCCAAGGGGCTAAAGCCTGCATGCGATGCTCCGATTAAGACAGCTTTGGGCCGCCTCACGCTGAGGCGGCTCCCTGTACTGAGAATTATAATCACCTACAACTTTGTGTCAAGATGCACAATCTCCTAAGAACATGCTTAAAAGCATCATAGAGCGTGCCATCAACGAGGGTATGGAGGTTGCAGAATGGCAACGGCACGTGCGGCGTTTATTGTCGCATAGATTACGACGTATGTGTGCATCCCTCATTAAGCTCGTTTGACCCGTTCGCTATAATTGATGGAGAAGCAAGGAGGCATTCTATGGGATTTTTGGATTCTTTGAGCAAAACATTGACGTCGGGCGTTGATCGTGCCAAGTTTGAGGCTGACAAGTTTCAGCGAACCAGCCGGATCAATGGTGAGATCAACAACATCAAGAGTCAGATCGACACCAACATTCGTCAGCTAGGGGAACGCGCGCTTGAGCTGTACCAACAAGGGGCGATCACAGCGCCAGAGATCGCAAGCCTGGCGCAGATCATTGCACAGCTGCGCGATCAGCAGAATCAAAAGGAGGGTGAGCTAAACACCTCGAATGCGGAAACGTTTGAAGTGTGGCAGGCCAGCCAGCCGCAACAAGGATCAACGTCAGCTCAAAACGTGCCAATTAGCAGCGATCCCGGCTCGTCGTTTACGCCAACGATGAACCCATCCAGCCCAGGAAACTACACCAGCACGCCAAGTAGTGGGTTGCCCAGCAGCTCAGGATACGATCAGGGCACTCCTTCATCGCCATCATTTACGAGTCGAGCATACGACTTCCCAGAAAGCACGGATATGTCTGGAACGGGATTACCCAATTCCGGCTCGGTTGGCGGCGACGCTTCAGCAAGCGGATTGCCGGTCGCGTGTCCCAGCTGTGGCTATAGTGTTCCCAGCTCGGCTGCTTTTTGCCCGAACTGCGGTAGCCGGGTAACACGAACGTAGCTCAAAAAGCGATAAACAGCAAGAACGGACGACTCATACAAGAGTTGTCCGTTTTTGTTGTGCTGACCATGTCGGTACACGTTAGGCTTGATGGCTCCGACGCTCACGGGTTTGTTGTCGCACCATTGCGTGCGCCCATTGCCATAACGCTTGTGCATTTTGTGGTCGGGATAGCGCATACAGATTATAGCGCTCGGTCGCAGAAGATGTTAGGCGAATTGCCAATGGCTGTGGCCGTGCATTGAAGGCCAGCAGTACCACCTCATCGGTCCATTCGCAGCGATGAACTTCATAACTATGCTCCGCCAATGCTCGTGTGACTGATGCTGTTACAGCTTGTAACAAAAGATCGGGAACATAGCCGTACAGCACGTCCATCTCGGCTGAGTGGCGCGGTAAAAGCTTGATGGGAGTCAGTGCATCAAGGATCGTGATCAATTGTTCGATCATGAGATGGATTTCTCCGAGTTTGGTCACCAATTGTATATTCTTGCAAGCTTTGAAACAAGACACTCATAGGGCTGAACCATGGTAGCCCTTCCGATAGGTGCAGTTCCATGCCAAGCTAGAGCAGACGATGCTGTGATCGATAACGCTTGGTTGGCAGCAGGATGCAACGGTTTGACGGTGGTATGGAACATTGGTATCGTAGCGACGAGATAGCAGCTTAATGTCATAACATGAGGTCGAGCAATGTCACAGCCGCAGCATATTATCTT
>JASKZZ010000408.1 GCA_030147335.1 Herpetosiphonaceae bacterium
CTTGTTTCAAGCTGCTCCAGCAGTATCAGCAAACCGCCAAATAGCAGCGCCAGCAGCAGCACACGCCGACGATGACTCGGCACGTATCCATCGATTCGCTTCGCGCCGACAAAGCGCCGATCAATGCGGTTGGCAGCCCAGCTATGGACAAGGATTAATAGCGCAAAAACGAGCAGCGCAACCGGCGCTGTTAACGCATAGCCAAGTGGAAAGCCGGCAATGTGTACCGTGTTAAGCGTCCGCGCGAAAAACGAGGGCACGATCCAGCTGCCGGCCCAGATCAGCAGCAGCAGCGTAGTTAGCCGCAGTTGCAACCGCCAATACCGTTGCAGCGCGTGTGGCGGAAGAGATGACTGCCACGCCGGATTGTTTTGCAATCGGCCAGCCATGATCTGCGGCAGCGGCAGCGGTGGACGGCGTAACGCGCCAGGCTGCTCACTCAAATCTTCCGATGTGCGAACTTCCAGCAGTGGAAAAAGCCAGTTAAGCAGCAGCAAGCCGGTTGCCAGCACGACCAGCAGCAAAATAACGAGCAGCAGGCCATTCATCGGGCGTGTCCTTATTGATCAAGGATATCCTCGGCAACAACCGCCGGGATGGTCAGATGAAACGTGGTGCCTCTGCCGGAGCCTGCGCTTTCGGCCCAAATTTCGCCGCCATGGGCATGCACAAGATGCCGCACAATCGTCAAGCCAATACCGGTGCCGCCGCTGGCGCGTGTTCGCGACTTGTCCACGCGATAAAAGCGCTCAAAAATATGCGGCAAATGTTCAGCGCTAATGCCGATGCCGGTATCACATACGCTGATTTGCACCGCGCCATCGAGCTGTTGCGCCGTGAGACCAATCCGTCCATCGGACGGGGTGTAGCGCAGTGCGTTGCCTAATACATTGAGCAGCATTTGCACAAGCCGGTCACGATCCGCCCATACTTCAGATAAGTCGGTCGGCAGATCAACCATAAATTGCAGTTGTTGAGCATCACACAATGGCGTGAGCTGTTCACGGATAACCTCAGCTACTTCCCACAACGAGGTTGCCTCGGGCTTGATCGGTACTTCATTCGCCTCGATCCGCGACAACAACGCTAGCTCATTCACCAGCCGCTGCAACCGCACCGACTCGCGCATGACCAGCGAGTACGCCTGTGGGCCGGGCTGGATCATGCCGTCCATCATGCCTTCCATGTAGCCCTCGATTGTGGTCAAGGGTGTGCGCAGCTCATGCGCGACATCAGCGATCAACGCCATGCGGCGGCGCTCGGTATGTTCCAGCGCTTCGGCCAACTGGTTGATGCTATGACTCAGCTCCGCCAGTTCGTCCTTGGACGAAAGCTCGGTTCGTTCATGGTAGGAGCCTTGCGCTAATCGTCGGCTAACCTGCGACAGCGTTTGGAGTGGCTGCACAATTCGGTGCGATACAAACAAGCTGATGACGACTGCAACGGTAAGCGCGGCAAAGCTTGCAATCAGCAGCGCTTGCTCAACAACGGCTTGAAATGTTGCTATTGCCGGCGGGACGGCTTGCGATTGAGGGCTGCCAAGCGTTGCTGCTGTGCCAAATAATGTCTGGTTTGGCTGCTGAAATTCGGTGGAAGCAACAACTCGCGCTGTGAGCAGCAGGACCACCACCGCGATCAAAATGATCAGCAGGTGCGAAACAAATAGCTTCCAGCGCAGCGTTCGCAGCATAGCGATAATAAAGCTTTAGCGATGATCCAAGGTGAAGATGCGCTCATTATAAACGCTTGCCACAAATGCCGGAACAGGGTTATGGAGCATCGGCCTCGGTTCGGCCTGTTGCGTACTCGCGAATCGCCCAGTAGATCGCTTTGGGCGTGCCGTCGGGCGCGACAAAATTGTAGTTATCCTGGTAGCCGTGAGTCATCGGGCCGCGAAATTGCCAGAAACAAACGGCGATTACGTCGGGCCACTGGCGGCTCAACTCATACGCTTCGATCGTCCAGCGCAAGCGCTGCGCCGGAGTGACTGCGCCTGCCCAGCGCGGATGATCGTTCCAGCCGCCTTCAGTGACGATCATTGGTTTGGGCCGCCCTGCCTTGCGCAGCTCGTCGCGGTACACCTCGATGCGGCGAAAGTTGACCGTTTCGGGCACTGGTGGAGCGTCTGCGGGCGCGCCACCACCATATACATGCACCGCAAGTGCGTCGAACGGCGTGCCGGCATCGAGCATTCCCCGCAGATATTGCAGATCGTCCATGCGAATACCGGGCACTGTGGGACCGGGCGATAACGCGCCGGCCGCAATTTGTACGTCCGGATTTGCGCGTTTGACAGCGGGATACACCACTTTAAGCAATGCGGCATACGCGCCGGGATCAGGCGTGCGGCTGCCCCACTCGAAGTCGAGATTTGGCTCGTTCCAGATCACAAGGTAGCGTACATCGTCGCGGTAGCGCTCGGCGAAGGCGGCGGCATAGTCGGCGAACTCGTCATAGTATTGGGGATCGATATGACGGTCGGTTGCATTCTTGGGCCGCGCCCAGGCCGGCACAATGTCGAGCCGCGCGATAACTTGCAATCCTTGACGTTTGGCATGCGCCATCAGCAAATCTGCACCGCGCCAATCGTAGGCGCGCGGCCCACGCGGTTGAACGTAGGCCCACGGAAACAGGTCAACGATCCAGTTGCCGCCCATCTCGCGCACCTGACTCAGCTGCTCGTCCAAAGCTGCCTCGTCGTCGGTGCCGCTCAGGCGCATATGTACCCCAATTTTGGGGTTGCGCGTTTCAACGACTTGCTGCGAAGGGAGTCGTGGCGGCGGGAACGTGCGCGGAGCAAGTAATTGCAGGCCACCTACAATCAGCGTGAGCAGTAATAACAGACGTAGGCTTCGTATCATTCGTCCAATCACGCTTTCTAGCTTATCAGTTCTTGGGTCTCGGTTCTCAGATTTTGTTACAAGCCGTAACCATCCGGCGACTCAACCGTTTCTACGATTGAAACCAAGCGCGGCATCTCCATCACACACTCCAACATCAATCGGCTTGCGCATAATAGCCCGATTAGCCTATTGCGAACATTCTCGTCTACACCGTAGAATTCGCCGCACCCGTATGTTACCTGAAAAGCGGGAGGATTAACCATGAGCGCATTTCCCCTGCGCGAGTTTACCACGTCAAGTACGAATGGCAGCCCTTCGATGAATGGAGGGTCCGGCAGCGGTTCCTCGTTGCCACCGGAGCCAACATCGTTGGCCGAGACGGGTTTGAGCATGGGCTTTTTGTCCGAATTGGTGCTCAAGCATATATATTTTGCCGGTATGCTTTCTGCCCAAGATCTTTCCGATGGCCTGAAGCTGCCGTTTCTTGGTGTTGTTGACGGCGTGCTCTCCTGGCTCAAAGAAGAAGAGTATGTTGATATTACTGGCGCGCAGGGCGGCTTCTACGAGCGTTCCTACCAGTATGTTATTACCGGAAAAGGTCGCGCCAAGGTTCATGAAGTGCTCGACCGCTCACAGTATGCCGGGCCTGCGCCAGTGCCGCTCGATCTGTATATTCAGTCGGTCAAGCAGCAGTCGGTCGG
>JASKZZ010000426.1 GCA_030147335.1 Herpetosiphonaceae bacterium
ATCCGAAGCCAGAAACCGGGCTAGATTCGCTACTTCCGCCGGCTCGATCAGCCGCTTAATCGCAGCAGGCTCCAGCATGACCTGCTCAACAACGTCGTCTTCGGGAATGCCTCGCGTGCGTGCCTGGTCAGCGATTTGGCGTTCAACAAGGGGTGTTCGTACATAAGCGGGACACAACGCATTGACGGTAATGCCCTGTGTTCCAACTTCAAGCGCAACTGTTTTGGTCAGCCCAAGCAACCCATGCTTCGCGCTGATATACGCCGATTTATACGGGCTGGCCACGAGGCCGTGTACGCTGGCGATATTAATGATGCGGCCCCAACCGCGCTGCTTCATGCCCGGCAACATATACTTTGTGAGCTGAAACGGCGCTGTCAGCATCACCTGGATCATGTTGCTCCAAATTTCTTCGGGAAACTCGTCAACCGGCGAAATATGTTGAAACCCCGCGTTATTGACCAAAATATCGACCTGTCCATACGCCGCTAGGCTTGTTGCAGCGAACCGGCGAACCTGATCTTGATTCGTAAGATCGGCCTGCACAAAGCGGCCTCCGATTGCATCAGCAATTTCGGCTGCCGTGGTGGTAATATCATGCACAATGACTCGCGCGCCCGCCTCTGCAAACGTTTCTGCAATCGCGCGGCCAATGCCGCTCCCCGCGCCGGTGATAAGCGCAACTTTGTTTGATAAATCCATAGGGGCTGGTCTCCTGAGCATAACTAAACGATGACTGGCGGTTGGGCGTAATCCTTGTGTGTGGTACGCTGTGGTTGATTAATTGAGTGTTTCTGCCGTTCTCTGCTCTACGATTGTATAACAAGGGTGACAAATGCGAAAAACGTCGGTTGTTGGTGCGTTGCTGGCGCTGTTGCTTATGCTAAGCTCGTGTCGGGGTGGAGCGGAAGCTCCTGCACAGGACGGTATCAGCAATGATACAGGGGCACCGGGAGCGTCCCAATGCCCTGACGCTCCCGGACCAATTACCGGGCCGATTGTTTTTGGCTCCAAAAATAACCTACTCGCAATGGCCGAGACCGGTGGCGCTACATTGCAGCTCACCAATGTGACCGAAGGCATATTCACGTACGAGCCAGCATGGTCACCCGACGGCCAAAGGCTAGCCTTCACATTCGCTCGTCCACTTGCCGATCCCGCGTTAAGCTGGCTACCGATCGGCACAATCTGCGGCATGGACCGCGCAACGGGCAAAGGACGCACGCTTGCACGCAGCAACGTCGCTACGGAGTCGTTGACGGAGCCGGTGTGGACGCCGGATGGACGTGCGTTGCTGTTAACAATGCATCAGCCGCAGCTTGACGCAAATGGTCAGTTTACAGGCGATCAAATGAGCATTGTGCGCTACGACCTCGAATCGGGTGTCATGCAGCAGTTGGTTAAGAATGGCTACAGCCCGACTGTTTCACCGGACGGCACACGAATCGCCTATCTTCAAATTGATTTGGAGGATCTTGGGCTTGATTTGATGGTAGCCGACCAGAATGCGCAGAGAGCACAGGTGGTAGAAATTGATGCCGGCCTTGGGCTGATCGTGGCTCCACGCTGGTCACCGGATGGCCGATCTTTGCTGTTTACGGCTAGCGGCGGCAAAGCTGAAACTGCGCTACGTCCGCGACGTTCACTGCTTGATCGCTTGCTCGGTATTGATGTCGCCTACGCGCATGGACCGCCTGCCGAGCTATGGCTGCTGGATGCTCCCGGTGGTGATGCTCCGCAGAAGCCTCGTCAGCTGACAAAAAAGGGGCTGGACGATCCGCACGGTGCATGGGGACCGGCAGGAAAGAACATTGCGTATATCAATGGGTATGGCGGCGTGGTGCTGCTTGATGTCGTGACCGGCGCCGAACAACGGTTGAGCGATCAAGGCGATTACGGCGGAATTACCTGGGCGTCACGCTAGTTCGTTGGGTCGCGATTTTGTGGAGGCCAATTGACCGTCATGAACCAATGGATTGCATTTCTGCGCGCGATCAACGTCGGCGGCCATAATGTCAAAATGGATCACCTGCGCGCGTTGTTTGAGGCGCTCGGCTTCGCCAATGTTGCGACTTTTATTGCCAGTGGCAATGTTATTTTTGAAGCGTCGAACGAAGCTCCACAACTGTTGGAACGGCAGATCGAGCAACAGTTGCATCAAGCGTTGGGCTATCAGGTTGCCACGTTTCTGCGCTCTCCATCTGAAGTGGCTGCAATCGCGAACTACGATCCGTTTCCCAAGCCTGAGCCAATCGTAGCCGGACAGACGCTATCAATCGCGTTTTTGTCCGCCCCTCCAGCCGAAGTCGCCGCGCAGAAATTACTATCATTACGCACAAGTATCGACGACTTTGCCATTCACGAGCGCGAAGTGTACTGGCTATGTCGTACAAAGGTCAGCGAGTCGACGTTCTCGGGCGCGCGGCTTGAAAGGGCGCTCGGTATGGCGGCGTCGATTCGTAATGTGACGACCGTCAAAAAATTGGCGGCAAAATATCTGGGCAGAGAATAACGGCCACGTTTGTGGTGCAGCGCAGGTGATCGAGGAGCGCAATATGAACATTCCCCATGTACAGATCCGAGCATATGGCGCAGCCGATGAGCAGCAAGTTGTTGAGCTATGGCGGCGCTGCAACTTAATCGTGTCGTGGAATGATCCGCAGCATGACATCCAGCTTAAGGTACAGGTGCAGCCCGATTTGTTTCTGGTAGGCATTGTGGGAGATGATGTGATCGCAACGGTGATGGCAGGCTACGACGGGCATCGTGGCTGGCTTAATTATTTAGCGGTAACACCGGACCTGCAACATCAAGGCATTGGCCGAATGATGGTTACGGCGGCAATTGCTAGGCTTCGTGGGTTGGGCTGCCCGAAAATCAACCTGCAGGTGCGTGCTTCAAACACCGCTGTCATCGACTTCTACACCCGCCTTGGCTTCAAGGTCGATGATGTTGTAAGCATGGGAATGCGATTGTCCTAGCGCAATAGCGTGGCTATGTGCGAGAAAAGCGTGAATGGGCGCAGATGTTACTCCACGCCCATATAGTCTAGTCTTTCTTGCTGCTTTCCTTCGACCCGGCATTGCTATCACTGCCGGAGCGTTCGTTGTGCATTGTCCGTCCACGAGTTTTTCCCTCGTGCTGTCGATACTCGCGATGCTCGTCACCCTTCTCGGCTTGTTCGCCTTTGCTCAGATCCTTCGGATGATCAGCTGCCGGCGCGCCTTGTGTGTCTGGTCCCTTTGCCATATGGCTTCCTCCTTCAACCTTTGCAATACACATGTATCAACTATGAGCATGTGTCCTAGCAACGAGTGGGCCACGCACATCATGTGCCATTTCTGGCTTGGCCTGCACTTAACATTGTGGCACAAACAGCTACTACCGACTGTTGGCACTTGACTTGATATTGGTGTATTTCCAGATCGATTATATAATCGGTCGGGCCACGCATATGCAGGTCAACGCCGACAAGGAGAATTGCATGCATTACGAGCTAACCAATCGCACCGATAGCTTTACGAACTCAGATACGATCAAGGCGTTTCTTGACGGTGAAGTAGCAAAACTCGATCCGATTGTTGAGGATTTTCCCGACAATACGATGCTGCGGGTGATTGTGGAC
>JASKZZ010000451.1 GCA_030147335.1 Herpetosiphonaceae bacterium
ATCGGGTTCATTGGCATGGGACGCCTTACGAGCAATGTCGACCGCTGGATTAATTTTGATACTGGGTCGGCCTTTGCTGCGTGAGCTGCGCCGTTTCTACACACGCTTCTTCTGGCTGGCACACGCGTAGCACAACCGCAAATACTGCCTATGTCGCAACAGTATCACGCGAAGCTTTGGCTCGATATAAAGCTGCATCGGCGGCATTGAGCAGGTCGTCATCTGACATGCCGTCTGTAAACACAGCAACACCGACACTCACAGTGACAAGGCGATGCGGGAACTGATGGTCTCGCACCGTCTGCCTGATCCGCTCCGCCACTTCCAGCGCTCCGTCACATGTACTTTGCGGTAACAAAATCAGAAATTCTTCGCCGCCCCAGCGAGCTACTTGATCACCTGCGCGCACCGATTGTCGCAGAATGCTGGCAAACTCGCGTAGCACCACGTTGCCTGCTAAATGCCCAAAGCTATCATTGAAGCTCTTAAAGTGGTCAATATCTAAGGCAAGAAGTGCTAATAGCTGATCGTGTCGTTGCGCGAACGCAACTTGCTGCGTAAGATGCAGCATAAAGTGCCGTTGGTTTGCAAGACCTGTTAGGTTGTCAGTAAGTGCTTGTCGTTCAAGGTCTGAGTATAGCTGGGCATTGGCAATTGCAGTTGCTGCCTGGGTTGCAAAAATTTCAAGAACGGCAATTGTTTCCGGCGTTGGGCGTTGCCGGTCAATAGGATCATCTACCGACAAAATCCCCACTAAACTACCGCGATGTCCGTAAAGCGGCACCAGCAATAAGTCATCTGCGTGCCACTCGTTAACATCACGTCGTCCAAGTTCAGGGCGATACCCTTGTTCTACGATCTCGACCACCGAGCTATCGCTTGCCCGCTGATGATCGTGCGGAATGTAAAAGGAGCGGCTGACGCGAAAATCTTCGGCCATCAACATTTTGTAATTTGATAAAGGAACGACTTGCGCTTGTAGCATTTGCCACTGCTCTTCGGGAATACCCATTGCTGCAACTCGTCGCACCCGATTTGGTGAATGCGTATCCACAAGGCTCAATAACGCGCTACGATAGCCTAGAGTTGACTGAACAACATTTACAATTTCGTTGAGCAGCGCTTCAATATTGAGATGCGCGCTGATTGCCTGGCTAATATGTGCTACAGCTTGAAGCTGCACAAGCCGACGATCCAACAGTTGCCGATGCTGCTCGTTTGCGGCATATGCTGTAGCGTTACTTAGCGCAAGCGCGGCATGAGCTGTAAGTTGCTTCAAGAACTGCATATGGATCGGCGCAATACTGGACGCGCCAGCAAAACTCAGCAGCACCAGTCCACTCAGTCGCTCATCACGCCGTAACGGAAACAACGCTATTAATGTAGCGGTTGCGTCGAAACGCATTTTTGGCAACACCTGCTCGATGGGTCGTACTTGGTACTCTTGGTGGAGATCCCAATCGTCAAAGTCAGCTAAACTGAGAGGAAGCAATTGCTCGTTTTCTAATCGATGGATTTTTCTTTGGGCTCCAAGCGTAAAATTATTAAGCGAGTCAAGCAGTAACACCACGCCAGATTGCACGTTCGGTACTCCCAATGCGTGCAGCAGCACAAGATCGATAATTTGTTGAGGATCAACCGTCGCGTTAAGTTCTTGTGCAATCTCGCTAATGCCCGCTAATGCTATAGATTGTTCAGCGAACGTTAGCTCAAGTAGTTCTGTGTGCGCTTGCATATAGATTGCCGTAGCGACTGCATCTGCACATGACAGCAACAGTTGTTGGTAGCGTTCAGCCCGGTCTACTGGTCCTACCGCCAATACACCGACGCTGCTGCCGCCAAACCGAAGTGGTATAGCAAGCCATTGATCGTCAATTGAACCGATATGTTGGACAACGCTTGTTTTGTTAGCCTGGACAGCCTGCTTAAAAATGTTTGTAGCAGGTGCAACACTCGATGAATCCTGCCACTGGCCCGCGATCATAACTGTTACAAAATCGACAACCTGCTGAATCTCGTTATACGTTGCGAGCACAACGTTATGTAGTCCACACACACGTTGAAGGTCAACGGCAAGGAGCTGTGCGGTTTCTGCCAACGGCTGCATCGTAGCGAGCGCGTGGTTGAGCCGCTGCAAAAGATGGACATGCTGCTTACGATACGTTCGTTGGGCAGCATGTTGACGCGATTGTGGACCACTCATCAGAAGACCCCGTATGATCGAACACCAGATACGATTGTCGTCGCATAGTAGCAAACAATACACCAGAACTAGCGTCATTATAAAAAGGACGTAAATTTTTGTCGAAGGACATATATGACTCAACAGCGTCGCAAGCTTGGCCATGAGGGAGAGCAGCTTGCTGTCTCATATTTGCAACGCCAGGGATATGGTATCATCGCTCAGAATTGGCGCTGTAGTCTTGGTGAGATAGATATTATCGCTACCGACGGCACGACGCTCATTTTTGTTGAAGTGCGAACACGACGTTCGTCAATTGTTGGACTGGCCGAAGAGTCGGTAACACGTAGCAAGCAGCGACGATTGGCCGCTTTAGCCGAAGCGTATCTTCAAGAACAGACCGATAACCAGATGCCGTGGGTCGGGCCATGGCGCATTGATGTTATAGCGCTGCAACTTGATCACAGGCTGCATGCACATATTCGCCATTTACAGCATGCTGTTGAAGAATCTTAAGCAAAGGAGATAGTAAAATGACTGAGCGTACCGTTGTGCGTACCGATCAAGCGCCGGGAGCAATTGGGCCTTATTCGCAGGCGATTATTGCCGGTGGTCTTGTTTTTTGCTCAGGCCAGATTCCGCTTGATCCAGCAAATGGTCAAATTATTGACGGGCCGATTGAAGTCCAGACCCGGCGCGTCCTTGACAATCTTACGGCAGTGCTGGCGGCGGCCGGAAGCAGTATGGAACAGATCGTTAAGACAACGATTTTTCTTGCCGACATGAATGACTTCGCTGCAGTCAATACTGTTTATGGTGAATATTTTGGCGCTGAACCTCCAGCACGTTCAACGGTACAGGTTGCGCGGCTGCCGCGTGATGTACGGGTTGAGATTGAGGCAATTGCGCTTCGGTAACTGGTAGCCTCGCCAATCGTCGTGTTTTTCTAATGAATTGCCGGACACGTTTATGCTTCGTCCACTCCCGCTCCGGTTCAGCCTTGCCGTGGTCACACTTTTGACCATTATCGTTGGTGCTCGTCTAACAATGGGCCGATCAACACAACATACACGCGTGTTATTCCCGGCCCTTGGCGGCGATGCGGCGCTGATTATGTTAGCGAACGGTCGTACAATACTCGTTGATGGCGGAGCCGACGGCGCGGCCACTGCAACATGGCTCGGTAATACGCTTCCTTTTGGTCAGCGGCGAATCGATGTTGTTGTCTTGAGTCGAGCCACTGCAAACACCTTGCCTGGCCAACTTGCCGCGCTTAAGCGCTACGAAATTGGTATGGCGCTCATCCCGCCCACCGAACGACGAAGCAGTGCTCTTGACGCATGGTGGCAGTTGTTGGAGCAGCAGCATACGCCAATTCATACAATTACTACCGGCGACCAGATTGCGCTGGAACAATGCATGCTGCGTGTGATCGACGAACACGAGGGCCGTGCAGCTTTTGCGCTCAACTGCAACTCAACGGCGGTCTACTTTCTGCAAGCGCTCGACGACGATGGCGAGGCTGCGCTTGAAACCGGACAATACGCGCCGGCTACGCTTGTAGTATATCCATGGCACCGGGAAACGGATGTGCAGTTGCTGCATGCCTTACAGCCGCGAGCAATTGTTTTTAGCGAGGATGAGGACGGTGACGTGATTCAATCGTGGGCCGAGCGTCAAGTTGGGAAAGCAGTCTTATATCACGAGGCAATCAACGGCCAGATTGAGCTTGTCGACGATGGGCAGCACGCGACGATAACGGTTGAGCAAGGAGAATAACGCATGGCAATCGACATCAAGCGTGCGCGCGTATTTGTGGAAACAAACGGCACCACGATTGACCGCGCACGGCTGCTGACGCTGTTAGATACTAACGCACCCGACACAGTACCAGATGAGCTTCGTTCGCTCCAAAACACCGATGGCGGCTTTCCCGTCGGTTTAGTTGCAGGCCGACCAAGCGCATTATCACCAACAGCCAACGTCCTTTCCTCGTTACATGATCTTAATGTAGTCGATACTGATGAAGCACAGCGCGCGCTGACCTTTATTGTTGATCGACAAACACCACGAGGGATTTGGCGCGAAGGACCCGAGGTGATGCAGTTTGATCCACCACCCTGGATGGACCCTGATTCGACGCCTGCTGACATTTATACCACCGCGCTATGTGCCAGTACCGTCGTCCTTCTCACCGACGACGAACTACCCGGCGATCTGGCTGTGAATTGGCTACAAACCCAACAAGGACGCGACGGCCTGCTGGCTGGTTTTAGGGCGCATAGCTCGTGGCTTGCCGCGCCTGCATTCGCGGCTATCCTTGGACAAGAAACACGGGCTACGCGACGCTTAATTGCTGGTCTTGGCATGAACTTAGCCGATGACTGGTCGGGTTCGATGCTTGTCTGGATGTTGCAATCCTTACTTGATGCTAACTACACACGACGAACCGAGGTTGTTAATCGTGCGTGGTACTTGCTGGAAAAAGCGCAACAGGACGATGGCTCGTTCACGATGGACGACGAAGGCGAAAATCCTGTTCAAACGACGCTGCAAGCTATCGACGTTGCACGCCGGATCAACAATGCATAACGTCGATCCTCGCTTGTGGGCAATGCTGAAGCCGGATCAGCTAGCCACAACAGCTATTGGTCATCCGATCCGTTTCTTTCCATCGGTCGGCTCCACAAATGATTTATTGAAAACCGAAGCTCGCGCTGGCGCTGCCGAAGGTTTGGTGTTTGTAACCGACGAGCAAGTTGCTGGTCGTGGCCGACGTGGCCGAAGCTGGACAGCTCCCGCCGGAACCAGTTTGCTTGTCTCGGTTCTGCTGCGACCCACCTGGCTTCCTCCAACCAATGCTTTCATCCTAACATCGCTCGCGGCGGTTGCAGCGGCAGAGGCGCTGGAAACAACAGGATTGACCATTAAACTGAAGTGGCCGAATGATCTTCAGGTTGCAGGACGTAAACTTGGCGGCATTTTGGTCGAAACCGAGATGGCAAACGACCAGCTGCATTGGGTGGTAGTGGGCTGTGGCATTAACGTGAATTGGGATCCGAGCGTGGTGCCGGAACTGGCAACAACTGCGACAAGTATGAGCGCAGAGTTGGGCCAACAAGTCCCCCGTCAGCCACTGCTCTTAGCACTGCTCCAATCATTTGATCGGCACTACATTGCGCTACGTCATGGCGCAGGCTCGGCACTTTTTGATGCGTGGCGATCACGATTGACAACAATTGGCCAGCCCGTCCTAGCGGATACACCACAAGGGTCCTTGCTTGGCGTTGCGGAAGATGTTACACAGGATGGAGCGCTGATTATTCGTGACAATCAGGGACAACAACATCTTGTTACGGCAGGCGACGTCAGCATTCGACCACTACAGCAGCAATAACTAAGACCACAGAACCCTGAATGAATAACTGGAAGCTGCAAGGAAATAGCTAGAAGCTCAAGCCTCGTCACTGACAGCTACTTGTTCGCCCTCCGCAATAGCTTGCACCAATCCACGGTCAACCGACTCTTTGGCCCGTCGAATCGCGTTGGTAATCGCAGCGGCGTCAGACTTGCCATGCGCAATAATCGTTACGCCGTTCACGCCAAGCAGCGGCACGCCACCATACGCCCGGTAATCAAGCGCTTTACCCAAACGCAGCGCTGCGGGAACTAGCGTAGCGCCTAGCACGGCAGTTCCACCGAATAAGCTAGCCAGCACAACGCGTGCTTTGTCTTTGCTTGTCGCCACCAGCAACACGGTTGGAACCAAGCCGGCTAGCGCTCGCAGCACAACCGTGGAGCCGCTTAGCTCGCGCTGCACTTTTTTCACGCCAAACTTTGCAACTGCCTCAGCGCCCTTCAAAAAAAGATTACCGACAAAACCATCAGCAATGATTACGTCGGCAACATCGCCAACCAGCGCATCCTTTGGCTCGGCATTACCTACAAATTGTAGATCGGTCTTTTTGAGCAGCGCATGAGCGTCTTGTACCAGCTTATCGCCCTTGCTTTCTTCCTCACCGTTTGCCAGCAGGGCCACACGTGGCCGCTCTACGCCTAGCAGTAGCTGTGCGTACAAGCTCGACATTCGTGCCCACTGCACCAGATACTCCGGTTTGCTGTCGGTATTCGCGCCAACGTCGGCGACTACGATTGTGCCTTTGAGCGCGGGAAAG
>JASKZZ010000483.1 GCA_030147335.1 Herpetosiphonaceae bacterium
GTACTACGGCCCAATGGCTCGCTCGGTATGATTGTGTTCTCGGTGTATCGCGACCAAGTGCCGGAAGATGCTGCTGTGTACGAGCAGGTCATGCCATTGTTGGCAACGAGCACGCCGGCAGCTGCTTATCGCGCAGTGTTAGCTGAAACGGGCTTCACAGCCTTTGTAAGCGAGGATCGCCGACATAACGTCCGCCGCAGCGCGCGAGATAGTTATCGTGAGCATATGCTGCGCGAGAACACCGAGGAAACGCAGCACGACCCTGCTTCACAAGCGTTAGGCTTGATTGCGACTGGTGGTGTTGGTCTTACATTGATTACTGCCGAAAAGAGCGCGTAATCGAGATTGTGATGGACGGAGTGATCAGCTAATGTAGCTGGTCATTTTGCTTTTTGAAATCGAGACTGGTATAATTGCTTTAGCCCGAGCAGTTGGGTTCTACGCGGCGCACACTTGCCAACCCCGCCAGGACCTGAAGGTAGCAACGGTACGTGAGTCACTGCGGGTGA
Organism: Herpetosiphonaceae bacterium; assembly: GCA_030147335.1. Lineage (GTDB taxonomy): Bacteria > Chloroflexota > Chloroflexia > Chloroflexales > Kallotenuaceae > LB3-1. The sequence continues at coordinate 510 of JASKZZ010000483.1, forward strand.
CGTAGAAGTGCCTATCTGCTCGGGTTTTTTGCTGCTCAAAATACAGAGAACAAGGAACGACTTGTTTGTCGTTCCTTGTTCTCTTTTTTGTTGTTTGTTGCTGCAACACTATGCTAGCGTTCTGCGTCATACTGGCACGGAGCGTTCCCAAACAAACATATAAAAAATACATAAAGGAGCATAGTGATGGTTACGCAGCGACTAACACGTTCAAGCAGCGACAAGGTGATTGCCGGCGTTTGTGCAGGCATCGGCCAGTATTTTGGCATTGATGCAGTGATTGTACGGTTGATTATGGTGGCTCTGGTCTTTGCCGGTGGGATAACTATTTTGCTCTACCCGATTCTATGGCTCGTTATGCCGGTTGACGGTGTAGGGCAGCCGACACTACGGGAAGGCCTACAAGACATCCAGCGTCAAGCACAGGCGTTTGGACAGCAAGCAAGCCAATCTGTCCAATCTACCTTTACAACGCCGCGCTTCGACCCACAGACAGGCCAGCCGCTTCAGACGGTATATCCAGAGCGACGCAACCGTGTGCTTGGTCTGGCACTGGTAGGTGTTGGCACGATGATGCTGGCTAGCTTTTTCGGCGGTGGCCAACTGGCTATGGCGTTGATCATCCTTGGCGGCGGCGCGTATCTGCTGCGTCAAGCGAAATAACAAACTACTTATAGTTCCATCGTCCGGCAAGTACCTTATCTTGCTGTAACAAAAGCGCCGCGCATCCTGGATGCGCGGCGCTTGTTTGAAGGGCGATGCTGTTGTGGCTACTGGTCAAGCCGGTAGGGCACGCTTACCACAACACGATTTTTGCGGAACAAAAGCGCCGTTTTGATCAAGAACGCAGTTTGATTGTGCAGCAGGTTATGCCACCAGCGCGCTGGAACAAACTCCGGCAGCACCACTGTAATCACATCACTATCCCAACGTCGATCAACTTCATCCAGATAACGGATCAGTGGGCGTACAAGCGAGCGGTATGGCGAGTCGAGTACGATCAGGGGAGTATCACCACCCCACTTGGCCCATTTCGCGCGGACCTTGGCTGTCTGCTCCTCGTCCATCGAGATATGCACTGCTGTTACATTTCCCGGCGCCATGGCTTCGGCGTACTTGAGTGCGTTGATCACACCGCGATGCAAGGTTGAGACCGGCACGATCACTGTGTTACGTAATGGCGGCGGCGGCTGCAATCCCTCAAGCGACAACTGTTTCGCAGCCGTAACATAGTGATTATGGATTGCCAGAAACATTAGAATGATTAATGGGATGATGATCAGGAGGAGCCACGCACCAAGAAAGAACTTTTGAGAGATTACCACGATTGCTACAATCAGTGTCGTGGTCGCGCCGACAGCATTGATCACCGCATTGCGTCGCCACTCTGCTTCACGTAACCGACGCCAGCGTTGCACCATACCGAACTGTGATATCGTGAAGGAAATAAACACACCACCGGCATAGAGTGGGATCAGCGCTGTCACAGTTGCATTGAAAATTACGATGAGTATGCCTGCTGTAATGGCTAGCACGATAATGCCGTTCGAGAAAACGAGACGGTCTCCTAGCGATGCAAGTTGCCGAGGCAAGAAGCGGTCTCGCGCAAGAAACGAGAGCAGCCGAGGAAAATCTGCATATGCCGTGTTTGCCGCCAGCACCAAAATCGTCGCTGTAGCTACCTGAAGGATAGCGTAAGGGATGCCGCGACCTCCAAAGACGCCACGACCAATTTGTGAAAGTACCGTTTCAGTATTGCCTGGCTCAGGTGGCAATGCTTGATACTGCTGTGCCAAAAACGTGATCCCTAAGAACATGGTGGTCAACAAGGCAGCCATGATCGTGAGTGTCTTGCGGGCGTTTAACCATTCGGGCTTTTTAAAGGCCGGTACACCATCCGAGATCGCTTCGATACCGGTCAGGGCTGTGCATCCAGCTGCAAAAGCTTGAATCATCAGCAGGATGCCGATATCTTGCGCACCCGTTGATTGGGCGTCGGAAAGATGTTGTTCTGCCGCTATGGGAACGGTCGTTCCAGTTATTATGCGATAGCTACCTACTATCAACAAGCTGAAAATTGTGACTAGGAACGCGTAGGTTGGAATAGAAAAGATTACACCCGACTCGCGCAGACCGCGTAGATTCGTCAGTGTCAACAGCAATACAAACACAAGCGCGATCGGAACACGGTAAGGGTCAAGGTCGGGCACGGCTGAAACGATTGCGGAAACACCTGCTGACAGCGATACTGCGACAGTTAGCACATAGCCGACTAACAGACCCGCACCTGCCGTCAAGCTAGGCAATACGCCCAGGTTATCTTTGGCGACAATGTACGAGCCGCCGCCGTGAGGATACGCTTTAATCGTTTGGCGATACGAGACCGACACAATTATGAGCAATACGGCAATTGCCGTAGCTACCGGCAGTGATAGGGACAGTGCTGCAATGCCCCCTAGTACGAGGACATGCAAAATCTCTTCAGTGGCATAAGCTACTGAGGAAAGTGCATCGGACGAAAAGACGGCGAGTGCTGTTTTTTTACTCAGCCGTTCGTGAGCAGCGCGCGCTGTCTCAATTGGGGAGCCAATAACGAACCGCTTCAGTTCGCTTAGCATACGCTTACAACCTTTGTAGTAATTAAATCAATCGCTCTATAATACGTATAACGGTAGTCACAGTTTCACCACAAACGCAAGATGTTTCTCAATACAATCTAGCACCCACATTTGCATTCTCTGGACCATGGGCACAAAAAACCGCCGCGACGACTGGTCGTCGTCAACGACGGCCTTATGGCGAATGAATCATAGCACGCCCACCGCGCCTGTCAACTAGCGATTTAGTGCTTCACAATCAACTACACGCGTGGTACAATGCCGTAACTTGAAGGACGGTCGGATGCAAAAGAGCAGACTATATTTTCAATGTTCCCCTGCTTGCTACACTCTCTGTGTGGCTTTGCCCGGTGTGTCTTCCACACAAATCCTCACGCACTGGTCGGCTCGCTGGCATGCGGCACGCGACCGAATGGCGGCTCCAGCTGCCATCTACTAACTAATCCATTTTGGTTTGAACAACGTCCGACGAGCCAAGCCCCATATCACTTGGGATGCTTGGTGGTCGTTTGTTCTTTTGTTTACACTTCGTTTACTATACGATGCGATGAGGAGTGATTAGAATGAAGCAAAACATACTTGTCGCCGTTGCCTGGCCATATGCAAATGGACCACGTCATGTGGGTCATGTGGCTGGTTTTGGCGTTCCCAGCGATATTTTTGCGCGCTACCACCGGCTTGCCGGTAACAATGTGTTGATGGTGTCCGGCACCGATGAGCATGGCACGCCGATCACTGTTCAGGCCGACAAAGAAGGCGTAACGCCGCGCGAATTAGCCGATCGCTACAATGCAGTGATCGCCGAGGATTTGCTGAAGCTCGGTTTATCGTACGACCTGTTTACGCGTACAACGACACAAAATCATTACCGTGTGACTCAGGATTTGTTTTCACAGATGCTCCAAACGGGCGCGATCTTCAAGAACACGATGACTGGCACCTTTTCGGCTTCAACCGGTAAAGCTTTGCCGGATCGCTACGTCGAAGGTACTTGTCCAATTTGTGGTTACGCAGAAGCGCGTGGCGATCAGTGTGATAACTGCGGTAATCAGCTTGACCCAGCGGACTTGCTTAATCCACGTTCAAAGATTGATGGTTCGACGCCGGTTTTCAAGCCGACCGAGCACTTTTTCCTTGATCTTCCAAAGTTTAAGGATCAGCTAGCAAGCTGGATCGGCAGCAAAGACGAGTGGCGCTCAAATGTACGTGCTTTTTCGCTGAACTTACTTGAGCATGTGCAGCCGCGCGCCGTTACACGCGACCTTGATTGGGGCGTACCTATTCCGCTTCCAGGCTACGACGACAAACGCATTTATGTCTGGTTCGATGCAGTAATTGGCTACCTGTCGGCCAGCATTGAGTGGGCGCATAATCAGGGTACTCCGGACGCTTGGAAGGAATGGTGGCACAATCCCGAAGCGCGCGGTTATTACTTCATGGGCAAGGACAATATTGTTTTCCATGCCGAGATCTGGCCGGCGATGTTGATGGGCTACGAGCGGGGTCCCCTTAGCAATGGAACAGATCCGCTCAATCTACCCTACGATGTGGTCTCGTCAGAGTTTTTGACGATGGAGGGCAAGAAGTTTTCGTCCTCGCGTGGCGTTGTGATTTATGTGCGCGATGTGCTGGATCGCTACGACCCGGATGCGCTGCGTTATTATTTAACGATTGGCGGTCCTGAAACGCAGGATACAGATTTTACCTGGGCTGAGTTTGTGCGTCGCAATAACGATGAGCTTGTAGCGACGTGGGGTAATCTAGCTAATCGTGTAATCAAAAACGCCTTTAACAACTTCGATGTGGTGCCGAAACCTGGCGAGCTTACTGAGGCTGATCAGCAGATTTTGCGGACTGTCGAGGAAGGCTTTACAAAAGTTGGGAAACTCTTGGAGGCGGCACGGTTCCGCGCTGCCCTGCAAGAAACGATGAACCTGACCTCGCAGGCTAATGGTTACATTTCTGAGCAAGAGCCATGGAAAGTGATCAAGCTTGATCGCGAGCGGGCAGGAACAATTTTGTACGTTGGTCTGCGCGTAGTAGACAATCTGAAAATATTGTTTTGTCCTTTCTTGCCGTTCTCGTCCCAGCGGCTACACGAGATGCTTGGCTACAGCGGTACCATCGCAGGGCCAATTATTCTCCAGCAGGTTGAAGAGGACGGTGCGTCACATCAAGTGTTGACCTGTGACAGCTCGGGCTGGATTGGTGAATGGACGCCGAGTCAACTGCCGGTCGGTCAGGAAATCAAGGAGCCGGCACCGTTGTTCCGCAAGCTTGATCCAAAAGTGGTCGATGAAGAGCTTGCACGGTTGGAATCGTAACGACAAAGAACAAAGTACAAAGAGGAAATGCTTTGTTCTTTGTTCTTTATTTCGGGAGAGTTTTATGCGGATTGTGCTAGATGCTATTGGCGGCGATCACGCGCCGCGCGAACCTGTTGCGGGAGCAATACGTGCTGCACGCGAGCTTGATGTGGAGATCATTTTGACGGGACCAGCCGATGTCGTACGCCGCGAGCTGAGTCAGCATAACACGTCTGGACTGCACATAACAGTGGTTGACGCGCCCGACATGATCGAGATGGACGAGCACGCAGTGCAAGCGGTGCGTCGCAAGAAAAACTCGTCGATTGCGAAAGGGCTTCGGATGGTGCGCGATGGCGAGGCTGATGCGTTTGTGTCGGCGGGGCACAGCGGCGCAACCATGGCAGGCGCGGTGTTTATTTTAGGACGGATCGCAGGTATTGAGCGGCCATGCTTAACCACGATCTTTCCTGCGCTCAAAGGCACAATCGTAGTCGCCGACGTTGGCGCGAATACCGACAGCAAACCGGAGTATCTGGTGCAGTGGGCACGAATGTCCAGCTTGTACGCACAACTGCTGCTGGGCGTCGAGCGACCACGTGTGGCGCTGCTGGCAAACGGTGAGGAAGAAAGCAAGGGCGATAAGCTGGTACAAGACGCTCATGCGCTGCTCAAAAAGACCGATCTACAATTTGTAGGTAATGCCGAGCCAAAGGATGCGCTGGTTGGCAATGTTGCCGACGTAATCATTGCTGATGGTTTTGTCGGTAATCTTTTTTTGAAGGGCGCTGAGGCAGTTGCAAAGTTTGGCGTGAAAAAAGTGCAGCGCGAGCTAAGCGGCTCCACGGTTGCGCTGCGAGCGCTAGCCGGCCTGGTTCCAACCGTGTTGCTGGTGGCGACAAGCAAAGACAAAGCACGCGTTGTGCTGGCTAGCTTATTCGGCGGAACTGCCGTGCTAGGCGCTACGCTAGTTCCCGCAGCGCTGCGTTTGGGTAAAGCGCTTGATTACCGGGCGTATGGCGGCGTGCCGCTGCTTGGCGTGAACGGCGTAACGATTATTGCGCATGGCAAGTCTGACGCCGCTGCGATTACCAACGCGATTCGACGAGCGAAAGAGTCGGTTGAACGCGGATTGGTGCAAGCTATTGCGGAGGGCGAACAAGTAGCTGTCAGTGACGAGGCTTGAGCTTCTAGCTATTACCTTGCAGCTTCCAGTTATTCATTCAGGGTTCTGTGGTCTTAGTTATTGCTGCTGTAGTGGTCGAATGCTGACGTCGCCTGCTGTAACAAGAT
>JASKZZ010000518.1 GCA_030147335.1 Herpetosiphonaceae bacterium
CTGGAGCTGAGCATGGGGGATAAGCTGTGCTGCGCGGCGTGCTTGACGTGGTAAAACAAGTGGATCGCGCGCGCCGCTCACAACCAGCGTTGGCTGTTGAATTTCAGGCAGCCGTTGATCCAACGACTCGTCATATAGCGAGGTGACGTAGTGGTGCAAAGTCTGAGGATCGGCCAACCCATTGTAATAAGCGCGGCGCAGCAGAGGCCGCACAAGCCCACCGCGATGATCGTGCGGTGCGGGTTGTAGCAGACGGCCAAAGCCACGTCCCAGCAACCGATTGAGGACAATAGTTCGTTCGATCTCGCCGCGCTTGAGCATCCGTTTCGCATATGGCGCGATATGTGCAGGGTCTAGTGCAGCATCCACCAACACAAGTCGTGTCACAAGTTCGGGATACTGAAGCGCCATCAGCGCAGCTATACGACCACCCATCGAATGACCAACAACGGTAATCCGCGTCAAGCTCAATAACGATGCGGCAGTTGCGGCAAGGTCGGCAAGGTCAAGCAGCCTGACAATTCCAGCCGCTGCCGGAGTACGACCATGCCCTGGCCATTCCAGCGCCACACCGTGATAATACGGCGCAACTGCCTGAAGTGTGCCCCACCAGATTTCTTTGAAGGCAGCCCAGCCATGCAAAAACAAGACAGGATGACCCACGCCCGCCTCAAGATACGGCAGGTCAAGCGTTGGGACACGACCTTCAGTTGGCAGCTGATGTAGCAACATACGCGTTACGCTGTGTGGTCCCCTTCTTAACTACCAGATCGAATTGCACGCCAGATGACGCGTGGAGTAGGTTTCGCGCCAGTGAGCAGCGTTGACCCTCGAAACAGGCGTGCCGCTACCCACACACCACCGGCGACCGCAGCGGCTAAAATCAGAACGCTTGCCAGTAGCTGCCATAACGGCACAAAGCCTTGGCCCAGGCGGAGCATCATTGTCACCGGCGCTGTTGGAGGAAGCATGCTTAGCACAACTGCCAGCGTGCTATCCGGATTTTCGATAATCGGTGCTGCAAACCACAACGGCACAAAGATTGGCATGGTCATAAAGCCGGTGATTTGGCCGCTTTCTCGCATCGAAGCGCCAACTGCGCCAATCGCCAGCATGATACTGCCGAAGAACAAAAAGCCCAGGATAAAGAACAAGATCGTCCACAACCAGACGCTCGGCGCGATCTCTGAGACATTGATTTGCGACACAAGACCCGTACCAAACACGGTACGTGCAATGAACATCCAGATACCGAACTGGAGCAAAGCAACAGCGCTAAGACCAAGCAGCTTGCCTAGCATCAGCTGCAAGGGCTGCATTGAGGTCAGTACAATTTCGACAGTGCGATTCTCTTTTTCTTCGGCAATCGCCTGTACCAGCCAGCTCCCGCCACTCACGATGCTGAACGCCAGTAGCAACGCCAACGAGTACGACAGCCCCGCCACCGGATTATTGGTTTGTGGCGCACCAGCCTGCTGCTCACCAACAATCGTCACATCCAAGTCAAGCGGTTGTCCGATGCGCTCTGCCAGCAAAGCATCGCCGCTGAGATTGATGCGCAACAACGCCTCAAACGCGCGAGTATCCGATCCCGAGCCGCCTGTCATCGTCGCCTGTTGACTAACGCGAACAACCCGCCCACTTTGCAGATAGTCCGGCGCGACTACAAAGTAGCTACCAATCGTTCCGTCGCGTACCGCTGCGCCTGCTGTGGCTTCATCGGCAAATGGACGAATGAATTGGTCGAATGGCATGGGAACATTGGCGACAACACCCGCTTGGTCGACAAAGCCAACCGGCTTACTCGACGCGCTGGCAAAATCGCGCTGCGCTTCGTCATTAAACTCGTCACCAACGATCGTTAAGCCAAAGAAGATTGCGCCCACGATCAGCGGAGCCAACAGCACCGCCGCATAAAACGAAGGGCGACGAAGCGTAACGTTAAACTCACGTACCGCAACAATAAGTGCTTGTTTCATACGACCTTCCTGGGAGCGGCCAAAATATCACGCACGCTTAGTCGCTTGCCGTAGCGCAGCATACCAAGCCGCATGACTCGCGCCGACAGCAGCACAACGCCCGTGGTTGTCAGCGCCAAAATAAGTAAGCTGGTGATGATCTGCCAGGCAGGAATGTCTGCCAGCGGCAGACGCATCAGCATCGTTATTGGGGCAGAAAACGGGATTAAGCTCAGGACGACGGCGAGCGTGCCGTTAGGCTCGGCCAAAATCGGAACAATCAACATCATTGGTGAAAGAGCAAGCAGACTGATTGGCGCAGCGAATGATTGCGCTTCCTGCGGCGTTGTAACAGCAGCGCCCAGCGTGGCATAGCAGGCAGCAATCAGCAGGTAGCCAAGCAAAAAGTACAGCAGTGATAGTCCCAGCAGCGACCACGGCAGTTGTAGCTCAGCGAACCATGTTATCTCGCGGCCAAATGTAAAGACACCCAGCAGTGTCAATCCGATCCATACCAGCATTTGCGTTAGGCCAACGCCACACAGCCCAATGATTTTGCCAGCCATCATGTGACGCGGCGCAACCGTTGTCGCCAGCAGCTCGATCACCCGATCTTCTTTTTCCTCCGCTACCGCTTGCAAGAGGTAACCACTGGTTGTGAACGTTGTCATCAAAAACAACAGCGCGAAAGCATAAGGCAGAAAAAAGAGCAGAATGTTGTCGGCGCTGACCTCGCGGTTTCCATCAAGTGTTCGCAACGCCAATTGTGCCGGATCTGCCAGCCGATCACGACTGGCCGAGGGTGCGTCCGCCAGTAAGCCTTCACGCAGCAGTGCTTGCACAACGTTTTCGGCCCGATCCGAAATACGCTTGCGGCTGACGGCTCGAACTTCTCCAGTATCCATATAATCGGCAGGAACAACAAAAAATGCATCTACGCTTCCGCCATCAAGCGCCGCGCGAGCTGTGGCTTCGTCGGCAAAAACCTCGACTGGAATAGTGCGTCGAAAGCCAAGACTAGCAACATCGATCTGCGCGAAACGACCCGTTTGATCCACAAGACCGAGGCGTTGCTCCGCGCCCGAGCGCGAAACCACCAGAGCGATGATGCCAAAAATAGCGACAAACAGCAGCGGCACGCCAACCGCTGTGAACAAAAAGCCACGCCGTCGAATATGTCGGCCATATTCGTAGCGCGCGATCAACCATGTTTTCGACATACAAGACCTTTACCAGCAGATCGCCACACGTTATGGCCAATCATGCCTCGATCACTTCGGAGTCCTGGTGCACGTCCGCACGTCGGTCAACGCGCTCGCGGCCTTCAACCACGGCAATGAAAATATCGTCCAGCGATGGCGCAGCCACCTCAAAATGCTCAATGTGGAAATCGGGACGCAGCGCAAGCTCGCGCAACACTCCTTGTGGACTTGTGATCGCGTCAAGCCATAGCTCAACCATTGCACCATCCTGCACAACACGCTCAACACCGGCTATCCGCCCGAAATCGCCGTGTCCTTGAACAAGCACGGCGTTAGGCGCCCAGCGTCGCCGGACATCTTGAACCGCTCCGTATAGCACAACTTTGCCGCGATTGAACATGCACATACGCTCGCATAGCTCTTCAACCCGATCCATCTGGTGCGAACTCATAATGATCGCAGCGCCACGATCGCGCGACTCACGCAGCATGTCCTTCACCAAACGCGTGTTGACCGGATCAAGGCCGTAGAATGGCTCGTCAATGATCAGCAGCTCGGGATCGTGCAGCATCGCAACGCCGAGTTGAACTTTTTGCTGCATTCCCTTCGACAAATCCTTGACCTTTTTCTTGGCAACTTCTGCTAGCCCGACACGCTCAAGGTAAGCGGCAGCTCGTTTGCGCGCATTTGTTCGGTCAATACCTTTGAGCGTGGTGAGATATGATAAGCAATCGATCACACTCACATTCTTATACAAACCACGTTCTTCAGGCAGATAGCCAACTCGCTGCTTGGCGGCTTCGGTAAGCGCACCACCAAATACCGAGATCACACCAGAGTCGGGCTTGAATATATCCAGGATCATGCGAATTGTGGTCGTCTTTCCTGC
>JASKZZ010000003.1 GCA_030147335.1 Herpetosiphonaceae bacterium
GTCTTCCAGGGTGGCAAATCGCGTGGCAACAAGCGCCACGCACACCTACTGCGAAGAATATAGAAAATTGCGTTCAAAATCTCGCGTCGACTATGCCGCCACGGTCGACCGCGGAGCTGGCGTTCGTGCAAATAGGGCTTGACGATCGTCCATTCGGTGTCCGAGAGATCGGTGTAATATCGTTGGTGCTGCATAGCGTGCAGAGTACCAAATCGACAGCCCAATGATTATTAAGACGGTTTCAAGTGGTCGGTGGCGCCGCGACACGAACCCCGGCAGATCATCAAACCTGGCAGGCTAGGTAGCTGTCCATGACTGTGGACGGTTAGATGTCAACGTTCAGCGCAAAAAAACTATTCCTCAAGGGATCGCTGGCAACGAGTACCGGCGCCTAGTTCCAAAGATCGTCACAATCAGAGAAATACGATAAATGTATTAATCCTCACCAGCACAACCTCCAAATCAACGATTCTCCTCGGCAGCTTCGATCGATACTGTTTCACGGAGCAAGTAATCTGTTGTCACATTGAAGAGATTAGCAATTTGCTAGGAATAGGCACGTGAATTCTCGCCTCGACGTGTTTCCGCCATTCCATCTGTAGGTTAAGCACTTTAGCTGCAATTCCCAGTTGGCTTAGTACGAGATTGGCAGTTTCGCCTATATCGTCGTGAAGACCGTATAGCTTGCTATGACGGTCCTCAAAGAATCCGGTAAGCTTGTCATCACCGCCGCTCACCGCTAAACTAGGCGATCCGCCATGATTACCCTTGTGTAGATAATGCCAGAAGATTATCTCATGCTCTCGCTCCGTCCGGCATATGCATCCTTAAAGAGCGTACACAGAGCAGCTAAACGGTGTATATGCGGTGGTTCGTAAAAGGTGCTTCCTTAACAGCCAACATTATGCAAACCAAGATCATCAATTAGGATAAAGATAATGAATAGCCAAACTGCATCTTACTGAGCCAAAATACAGCACCTCGGATGCAATCGCGGAGAATTATGCCAGTTCTATGGCTTTCCGTACAAGTTTTGGAAGTTCAGTCTTGCCTAATGTATGGATGTTATATATACTAGCAGCATACACAAATCTTCTTATGATATGTAGTATTCTACAGTCTAAGATGAGCCGGCCAGATCAAAGTATGTTTTGTCCGGCCACCGTACACCCTCACAGTGAGGGCAGATGAGCTTGAGCAACCCGTGGCTTCATTGTCGCCGCGTCGAAGGGGACGCCCTACATGGATCAACCTCATCAACTCGCACCACTTACCTTCTCCGCTGAGTCGTACACCCTTACATTTCTAGCAGACCGACCGTACGTGTACGTTGACGATATTCGCGGCACGCGGCTTATGGAGCTTTTCGTTCCATCGAGCGTTCATCCGCTGCATGATCGTGATGATACGGTACGAGTTGGTAGGTGGGAAGCGGAAACAAGTCCGGACGAAAGCGTGTACCGGTTGAGCGTTGGCAGTTCGGTATGGGCTGAAAAGATTTACCGTTTTCGCTGCCAACCACACCGCTTCACCTACGAAATTGAGGTTCGAGGTCAAGGACGACTAGCAGATGCGTTGTATTTTGGGGGATATGTTTCCGCCTATCGACGCTGGGGCAGCGGCTTTATGCTTTCTGGCCACTCCTTTACACGTGGTTTCAATCCCGAGCCTATCTCCGAAGAAACACATTATTTTATCCCCGCGAGTACAGTCCATATTGATCTAGGAGGCGTACCCCTCCCCGGCAAGGGCGACTGGTTTTTCACGCCGCCGCCGTATTGCTTTGCACTGGAATCAGCAAACGGCTGGGTCGGCATTGGTATCGAAGCCCAGGCTGGCACTAACCGCTGGACTGAGTACAGCTATCACGGTGGCCGTGGCTTTCACCTGTCGTTGGCTTATGAAGGATATACAGCAGTTAACGGAACCTACACGCTGCCTACTGTCGGGTTCGACTTCGCAGCGGATCCACTGATTGCCCTTAGCAAACATGTGCAAGCGCTTCAAGTGTCCGGCTGTGTTCCGACCCTCACAACGAGGCAACGGCCCGCCTGGTGGTTCGAGCCGATCTATTGTGGGTGGGGAACACAGTTTTATCATGCGGCACTTGATGGTGGACGGGCGCCGGATTACGCGCGCCAATCGCACTATGAAGCATGGCTCCAAACATTGTCGCAGCAGGGCGTTGAGCCTGGAACTGTCGTCATCGACGATAAGTGGCAGGCAACATACGGCAAAAATGAGGTCGATCAGGAGCGCTGGCCAAACCTGAATGGTTTTATCGATGCACAACATGGAACTGGAAAAAAAGTGCTGCTCTGGCTCAAGGCCTGGGATCACGAAGGACTTCCGGTGGACGAGTGTATTCTTAATGCTGAAGGACTGCCGTTAACTGTCGATCCATCAAATCCCGCCTACGAGCGCCGACTACGGGCAGGTGTTCGCCGAATGTTGTCGCCTGACGGCTACAATGCGGATGGCTTCAAGATCGATTTCACTGCGCGCATTCCTAGTGGTCCAGGTATGCAGCTTCATGGCGACCTGTGGGGCCTCGAATTAATGAAGCGGCTGCTCGGCATTATCCATGACGAGGCCAAAAGAACAAAGCCTGACGCACTTGTAATCACTCATACGCCACATCCCTACCTCGCCGATGTCGTTGACATGATCCGTTTGAACGACACGCTGGAACTGGAACGACTCAGCGATCCACAGATTGGCAGCGACATAGGCGCGACGATGGCTCTCCGTGCCAAAATAGCAGCAATTGCCTGTCCGGGCGTCCCAATTGATACGGACAACTGGCCGGTACGCGACCGGAAGGCGTGGCGCGATTATACTCGGCTACAGCCCGAACTTGGCGTGCCCGCGCTGTACTTCGTCAGCCATATCGACCGAACGCAGGAACTTCTTGAGCCGGAAGACTACGCGCTAATTCGGGAAACATGGACACGCTATCGTTCCACACTCGCAGTAGATGCCGACAAAACATCGGACAAGGATCAACGATGACTGCAACACTTGCGATTATTCACACCACTCCGTTAACGGTCGACCCCCTAAAGGTGTTGGCAACTGAACTGCTACCAGGCGTTGCAGTCGTCAACTTCGTTGATGACTCGATCTTACCGCAGCTTCGCAGCAACGCCGGCAATGTCGAGGATGTTCGTGAACGGCTGTTCCAATATGCACGCTTTGCCGAGCAAGTAGGTGCTGACGTCATCCTCAATGCATGCTCGTCGGTTGGGGGCGTCGTGGAAGTGATGCGTCAGCAGGTGTCGATTCCAGTGGTGCGCATCGACGAAGCGATGGCCGAGCAAGCCGTACAGCGTGGACGCCGAATTGGTGTCGCAGCAACGCTGGCCACGACCCTCAATCCGACCATGCAGTTAGTACAGAGCAAGGCGGATGCAGCTGGTGTGTCAATCGAGATCGTGCCGCTGTTGGCCGATTCCGCCTACAAAAAATTACTCGGCGGTGATAAAGCAGGTCATGATGCTGATCTACGGACTGCGCTGGCCGACCTTGCTGCATCCGTTGATGTCGTGGTTTTGGCGCAAGCATCAATGGCACGCGTTGTTGCAGCCCTGCCCTCGGAGCAGCAGCAGAAATGCTTATCGAGCCCACGTCTTGGCATGGAGCGGGTGAAAGCCGCGTTGAACCACGAGGCCACCTAATGCTTATTGGCGTCGATATTGGTACCACACATTGCAAAGCTGGCCTCTTTGACACGAATGGGGCGTTGGTCGCGCTGGCTCATTGCCCGACGCCCTCGCAGCGTGAAGCAGCTGGTTCGACTGTTTACGATCCCGAGCAGCTATGGCGTGCGGTTGCGGCAATCATTCGACAGGTTGCGAGCAAAGTCAGTTCCACGCCCATCGCAGCTGTTGGCATTGCAAGTATGGCCGAGACGGGCGTATTGGTAGACCGACATACAGGCGCCTGCTCCACGCCGATGATCCCTTGGTTTGATCGCGGCGCAGCACCTTGGGTTGCACGGATCGAGGATGCAGCGGACCGTTTCGAGCGTTTTTGTGCAACCGGCCAATATCCGAGCTATAAAAGTGGGCTGGCGAAGTTGCTCCATCTTAGTCAGAAGGGTGCAGTTACCGCGGGGCAAGTTTGGCTTTCAGCCGCGGACTATATCGCTTTTCGATTGACCGATACACTGACCACTGACTATACACTCGCCTCGCGAACCTATGCGTTTCGCATTGACCGCCAGGAGTGGGACAAGGACTGGCTCGACGATTGGAACTTGCCGACCGACCTGTTTCCGACAGCTGTGCAAAGTGGGACCTCCATCGGCCATGTTCGCGCTGATCGGGCAATTAAAGTCGGATTGTCAGCTGATACAGCAGTCGCAATCGCTGGTCATGATCATGTATGCGCGGCCTTCGCGGTAGGTGCGACGGAGCCTGGGCACGTCTTCGACTCGATGGGAACAGCGGAAACGTTGATTGGCGCAATGCCGGAGCGTCCACTGAGTCGTGCCGAGTACGATGCAGGTCTGACGTATGGCGCTCATGTCGTGGCGGGCCGGTTGTATTGGATGGGCGGATTGTCGGCGTCGGGCGGCTCCGTTGAATGGGTCCGCTCGCTACTGGGCGAGCCTCCGTTGTCATACGAACAGATTGAAACGCTAGCGGAACAGGCAGGCCCCGACCCCACAGGTCTGCTGTACTTCCCATACTTGCTCGGCAGTGGAACGCCTCATCCCGATCAGGATGTCAAGGCCGCGTTTATCGGCCTCGGTGCCAACCATACACGCTCACACCTTGCGAAAGGCGTGCTTGAAGGCGCTGCGTTCGAGCTAGAGTTCGTTCGGCGTGCCGCTGAACGCGGCACAGGATTGACCATCGACACAGTCGTAGCGGCCGGTGGTGGCACGCGCAGCAACCAATGGATGCAGATTAAAGCCGACGTTGGTGGCCACAACGTACTGGTATCGCCGCTTACCGAAGCGACCGTGCTAGGGGCCGCGCTGCTTGCTGGTATTGGCTGCGGGATGTACCGCGACGTGGCCGAAGCACGCAGCCACGTATGCACACCAAAAGCAACAGTGTTTACACCGAATCACGAGCGCCATGAGCGTTATCATCACTTGTACCAGCACGTGTATGAACCCCTACAACAACCGCTACGACAGATTGCCCAACAGCTTGGGGAGAAGGGATCACGAGCAGCATGAAATCTGTCCACACCAACGTA
>JASKZZ010000009.1 GCA_030147335.1 Herpetosiphonaceae bacterium
AGCCCCAAAGGTGGCATAGCTCAAATCGACACTAGCGGACTAACAATTAACGATAACCTGTACGCTTTGCCAGGAACAACGCGAAAGTATTGGGGTTACTGGGTCGTAGTCAAGCGAACCGACGCAGGCGCGCCATCCGAAGACGAGTGGGCGCAACATGGGGCGATAAAAGGTGGCGCTATGCCATCAATGCTGACTTGGAACATGGCCAGCGGCTTTGTCGGCGGCATCGAAAGCTTCACTCCAGGGCAGCACACCGTTTATATCCGCTACCTGGATGGTGCCGGCAACTCGTCAAACACGCTCAATAGCTTTGCTGTGCAGGTCAATCAGTTTGAAATACCGACCCACCTACCGATGGTTTCAAAGTAAGATTTCGTCGGACATAGCTACAGAAAGGCGCTGGCATATGCCAGCGCCTTTCTGTTTACGGTACAATACGCGACGATGGTTACAATACGTCCAATTTCGTCATCCCTTGCGCCCATCCGAAGGTGGGATCGTGGTTTGCTCGTCCTGCTGCTGACCTTTACGCTTCTGCTGCCATTGTTTACACCTCGCCTTTACGCCACTGACTCGGTTCAGTATTACGCGTATCTACGCTCACTGTTTTTCGATGGCGACCTCGATTTTGCGAACGAGTACGCGCGCTTCCACGAGCTTAATCCAGGCGCTGGAGTCGCGGGCGCTTTGAGTGAAAAAATCGATCCCACAACTGGTAAGCCAATCAATGTTGCGCCAGTCGGCTCAGCAATATTATGGACGCCGACTTTCGTGGTGGCACATGGAGCCGTGTTATTGGCACGGCTAGCGGGAAGCAATATTGCAGCAGATGGCTATAGCTGGCCCTATATCACAGCAATTTGCTTTGCCTCATTAGTGTACGGATTACTGGGCCTACTGTTGTGTTACCGTATTGCTCGCCGATATACGAGTGTATGGGCTGCAACAACAGCCTCGGTAATCTGCTGGCTGGCCTCGCCGCTCCTTTTTTATATGTACATCTCACCGCCATGGTCGCATACTGGCGGGTTATTTTCAGTCGCGCTTTTTATCTGGTACTGGCTTCAAACCGGCCCTCAGCGATCACTCCGGCAATGGTTACTGCTAGGCCTGCTAGGCGGCTTGATGGTCATGAATCGAGAGCAGCTCGGATTATTCTTGCTGTTACCGGCAATGGAAGGAATGGGCCAATACTGGCAATTGATGCACACTCGACGTTGGCCTGACCTATGGCGTCTTCTCGGCAAGCATAGTATGTTTTTGCTGGTTTTTGTGCTAAGTGTCACTCCACAGTTATTGACGTATATCGTTTTGAACGGCAGACTAGGGCCGTCCGAAGTTGTGCTGGAAAAGCTAGGACATGTACCAGATGATCCATATGCTCATGGCTTCCTTGGGAGTGGTCATTTTTGGGATACGCTCGTTGATGCCCGACCAAGTCCGGCAACAGGGCGTTGGTTTGCGCATGGCGCATTTTTGTGGACACCAGTGTGGGCGCTGAGTCTGCTTGGTCTGGCTGCGCTATGGCGGCAACATCGCTTCTTGCTGCTGCTGCTTGGCAGCGCGCTCTTTGCGCAAGTCTGGGTCAATGGTAGTTTTGGTACAACGTGGCATCTCAGTGGCGCGTTTGGCTTTCGACGGCTCATTGAGGCGACGCCTATCTTTGTGCTTGGCGCGGCCCTGCTGATCGAGCGGGTACGACTGCCACGGCCGTTATGGATGATGGCTGGCACGTTGCTCGTTGCTTGGAACATTGGGCTGGTGTTTCAATGGACAGTGCTTGGCAATCAAGAGCGCGAACTACGGCGTGGCTTGGTCTGGGAAACTATGCTCCAACATCAGCTCGCACTGCCGGTTGAAGCCAGCCGTGAGCTGCCACGATTGTTGTTTGAACGCTCGCAATTCTACAACGATGATCAGTCGTCGCAGCAGCCGTAGTCGCGACCGTCATGCTAGACAGTACGCGGCACCCTTGGCATGATTGCGGCAACTACCTCATAGTTAATTGTTCCAAGCCATGCGGCAACTTCGTCGGCTGTGATGCGTTCGACACCTTGCATCCCGATCAACACGACCTCATCGCCCGCCCGAACGCCCGAAATATCGGAAACGTCGAGCATTGTGTAATCCATCGCCACACGACCAACAATTGGTGCTCGATATCCTCGGACCAACACGTACTTCCAGTTTGGTGAGCGCCGAAAACCGTCAGCGTATCCGACTGGAATCGTTGCTATTTGTGACTCACGAGTGGTAACAAACGTGCCGCCGTATGAAATTGGTGTACCGGACGGTACCGTCTTAACCTGTGCCACCTCGGTCTTGAATGCAAGCGAGGGCCGAAAACTGGGAGGCAGCGGTGTTTCTGATGACGGCGCTAGACCGTACAATGATAAGCCAGGTCGAACGAGATTAAAGTGCGCCTCAGGGAAGCGAAGAATTGCAGCGCTGTTGGCAGCATGCGCTAACGCAGGACACAGGTTGTTTTGCATCGCCTTTGCAAGCACATCCTCAAAGCGACGGAGTTGTTCTCGGGCGAAGCGTTCATCGGCGCTGTCGGCGGTAGCAAAATGCGTAAACATGCCTTCCACCTGCACCCCTGGAAGTTCACGCAGGAAATGCAGCAACTGAAGCACGTCCGATGGGTGGAGGCCAAGCCGCGCCATGCCGGTATCGACCTTGACATGCACAATCGCCTCGATCTGAAGCTCCTGCGCCGCCAGGCTGATTTCACGCGCCATATCCTGGTCAAACACAGTCAGCCGCACATTCATCCGAATAGCATCACGCACCTGCCACGCCGGTGTATAACCTAGAATCAAGATTGGCGCGTCAATGTCGGCACGACGGAGCGCTTGTGCCTCACTCAGCGTTGCCACCGCAAAACCCCAAACTCCTGCGCGTAGCAACGTCCGCGCGACTCGAATCGCCCCATGACCATAAGCGTCGGCTTTGAGTGTCGCTAGCACGCGAACGTGTGGCCCGACGAGCGCTTGTGTCAGCTTCATGTTGCCAGCAATCGCGTCCAAATCAATCTCGATCCACGTTGGACGGCTAGGATCCGCGATCCGCACTGTTTCAAACGCGCGTTCTTGACGTACCAGTATGTCTACAGCATTAACATTCGACGTGAGCAGACTCGCCACTATCTGCTCCATCCGCGCCTCCGCCGAACCCTTAATCAGCACCACAGCGCCGGGCTGTAACAAGGGCCGAACAGCCGCAATCGCATCAGCAGCAGTGTGTGTAATAACCTGATCGGCATCACCGGCAGCGACTGCAATCTGCATTTCCGCAGCCAAATCTCCTTTGGTCACCACCATATCGGCTATCTGCGCTGCATGCCGTCCAACCTCCTGATGCAATCGCGCGGCAGCCTCGCCAAGCTCCAGCATATCCCCAAACACGGCGATGCGACGTGTAGCAGGCAGCGTGGCCAGAGTATCGAGCGCGGCATGAGCAGACGCAGGTGATGCGTTGTAGGTGTCGTCCAGCAGCGTGCAGCCATTGAGGCCGGACAGCGGGTTGAGCCGTCCCGCCTGCCGTTCGCATACCGCCAGGCGTGCAACTGCGTGCTCAAGTGCCATTCCGCAGCTTAAAGCCACACCAACAGCAGCAAGCGCGGTGTACACATTATGCCGTCCAAGCAGCGGGATATATGCGTGAATGCAATTGCCGTTGTAGTGAAGATCAAAATGAGTACCATCAAGGGTAAGCTCAATTGCGTCTGCTCGCAGCATAGGTGTCACATCGTCAACCCTGCTATCTGATGCATCTGCAACCCTAAACCAAAGCTTGTTCGCTGCCGTTCGCTCAGCCATCGCCGAAACACGGGGATCATCAGCGTTGAGAATTGCCCAGCCATCCCGTGGCAGCGCGGCTACCAACTCCCCTTTTTCCGCCGCAATATGTTCCTCGTCTCGCAGGTAACGCAGATGCGTCGGCGCAACGTTGGTTATAACCGCAATTTGTGGCGGGAATAGCTCGACCAGCCGCCGCATCTCGCCAAAACGATCAACACCCATCTCCAGCACTGCAACCTGATGCGTTTGCTTGAGCTGCCCCAACGCAATTGGTAAGCCAAATAATGAGTTGAACGATCGGCGCGAAGCAAAGGTTGGCTTCATGCCGTCCAGCAGTGTTGCAATCGTTCGTTTCGTGCTGGTCTTGCCGACACTGCCCGTTACCCCAACAACGGTTGGACCATAACGACGAAGAATAGCGCTAGCCCAGACTTGCATCGCCAACCGCACATCCGGCACCACAATCACCGTTGCATCAAGGCTATGCTCCGGCGGCTGCTCGCAAATCACCCCGGTACAACCTCCATGAATGGCATCGGCGATAAATGCGTGGCCATCCCGACGTTCAGTGCGGACAGCGAGAAAGAGTTGGCCCTGCGCCGCCAGCCGTGAGTCGTAGCAGAAATCGGCGAACTCGTGGACGACAGCCTTCCCGTGGATTGCACCACCCGTGGTTTCGAGCAAATCTTGCAGCTGAATCATGGGTTTATTGTAGCAAGAACACAACGCTTGCACATCACGTGATGCTAGGCTTAGGCAAGCAAAGAATGTGGATAACTCCTGGATTTACACACAACTTTTCCCACAGTATCCCCAGCTTATCCACAAAACTACTTACAGTATTACGAGTGAGTGAGTGCCCTTTTGTGATGATGAGTATGTTATAATCGGAAGCAGGAGCCACATTGATTGGCAGTGTTGCAGTAGCACAAGCCGAAACAGTGCGATAAAAGCAACAAATCGACTTGATTAGAAAATTCGTTCTTGCGATCAGAGTCGCCTAAATCACCATAAAACGCTAATCACTTTGTAAATAATTTTAGCCGCAACTGCGAATTCCCGAGGCATATATGGGCAGCGATTTCGTCCACCTACACGCTCATTCCGAATACAGTCTGCTGGACGGCTTATCCAATATCAAAAAGTTGACACAGCGGGCGGCAGACCTGGGCATGGACACGCTTGCCCTCACCGATCACGGTGTGCTGTACGGCGCAATTGAGTTTTACCAGGCAGCCAAAAAGTCCGGTATCAAGCCGATTGTGGGCATGGAAGCGTATGTCGCGCCCGGCAAGCACGATGATAAAACGCCGGCTGGTAAGGGCTATTTCCACACGGTGCTGCTGGCCAAAAATGCCGAAGGCTACCGCAACCTGCTCAAGCTCTCGACGCGCGCCCATCTTGACGGATACTACTACAAGCCGCGTATCGACCGGGAGCTGATCGCCGAGCACAAAGAAGGACTCATTATTTCGCAGGCCTGTGTCAGCGGCGAGGTAAACCGGCGGCTAACGCAAAAAGACAAAAAGGGCGCGCGCGCGGCAGCAGCATTTTATCGCGACCTGATGGGTCCCGATCACTACTATCTTGAGCTACAGCTGCATCCCGAGGTGCCGGAGCTGCACGAGATCAATCAGGAGCTGGTACTGATAGGCCGCGAGCTAGGCATTCCGCTAGTCGCTACCAACGACGCGCACTACGTCGACCATGAGGATGCGCAAACGCATCTTTTGCTGCGCTGTTTGGGCTTCAACACCACAGTAGCCGACTACTGCGCCAAGAATAGCTGCACGCCGGCCTCAATCGACTCCGGCTACTACCTTAAAAGCGCCGCCGAGATGGAAGAGCTGATGAAGGCGTATCCGATCGAGGCGATAGAAAATACGCGCCGCATTGCTGAAATGTGCGACCTTAACCTGGATTTTGGCCGCGTTCAGTTGCCCGATTTCCCGTTGCCCGTCGGCCATACACCCTCAACCTATCTGCGCGAGCTGTGCGAAAAAGGTCTGCGCGGCAACTGGGAGCGACAGTACGGTGGTGATAATCCGCCGCAGCACTACTGGGAACGGCTCAACTACGAGCTGGACGTGATCGACCAGACCGGCTTTCCGCTCTACATGCTGATCGTGTGGGACTACGTCAAGTTTGCGCGAACTGCTGGTATTCCCTGCGTGCCTCGTGGCTCTGCCGGTGGCTCACTGGTGTTGTACTGCCTGGGCATTTCGGATGTTGATCCGGTCGCCAACAAGTTGGTATTTGAGCGCTTCCTCAATCCAGAGCGCAAAGAAATGCCGGATATCGACATGGACTTTGCCGACTCGCGCCGCCAGGAAGTGCTTGATTATGTCACTAACAAGTACGGGCGCGACCGCACAGCCCAGATTATCACGTTCGGCACGTTGGGAGCTAAGGCTGCGCTGCGCGACGTTGGCCGTGTGCTGGACATTCCACTGTCAACGGTTGACGCGGTAGCCAAACTGGTACCAAAGCTACCAGTCGGCACGACGCTCACGCAATCGCTGGATCG
>JASKZZ010000022.1 GCA_030147335.1 Herpetosiphonaceae bacterium
CGATGACAAAAACCGCAGCTTGGCGCAGTCGGATGATTCATCAGCGGTGCGCCATTTGCAGTTGCCTCGGTTGTATGGCAGCTAACGCAGTTCTCGGTCGGCACGGTAATATCATGACCCGGAAGTAACTCGACATCCGGCGCGACCGCTGCCGCAATGCCCCAGGCCCACGCAAATAGAATTGTGAGTATTAGCAGCAGATATGTTACCCGCATTGGCCATGAGCGCATCAGCTTGCGGTAACGTGCTCGCGCTGCTTCTCGGTCGAAAGGTTTGGGTTCGGGTGGAGTGTAGTCGGGACCTTGTTCTTCGGACATGTATTTCTTGTCGATCTAGACCAACAGCATGGAGCTGTCAATCCGTAAAGTTTTTTAACCGCTTGTGATTGTCGGGTTGAGCGAGTGGTCGGGCGGAACGTCGGCCCAGTGCAGCATGACGACTGGTAGCCGCGCGCCTGGCTCGACCAATGCCATGCCATCCGGCACAATCATTAATCCGTCGGCATGCATCATCGAGGTTAGCACGTTGCTGCCTTGCGCGCCCGTAAGATGCGCCAAAAATTCACCATCACGCTGCTCAATGCGGACTCGTACATACTGACGACGATCACCACGATCGCGAATCGTGCCGGTAAACGTGGCGATAATCGTTGACCGCTCCCAGCCTTCGCGTCCTTGCATCTTGAGCAGCGCCGGACGGCCAAACAGCTCGAACGTAACCATTGCCGAAACGGGGTTGCCCGGCAGCCCCAGCAGTGGTACACCCTCAATCATGCCAAACGCGACAGGTTTGCCCGGCTTCATTTTGACGCGCCAGAACTCCATCTGACCACGCTGCATCAGCACCTTTTTGACCACATCGTAATCACCTACCGAAACTCCGCCCGACGATAAAAATAGATCAGCGCCCCATTCGAGACCTTGGTCAATCCTGGCCATCAGCTCGGCTTCGGTATCGCGTGCAATCGGCAACTGTAGCGGCTCGCCTCCTGCTGCCAGTACCTGGGCTGCGTTTGCATACCCATTAGCATTACGGATTTGGCCTGGTCCCGGTTTTTCAGCAACGTCAACTAGCTCATCGCCTGTCGCCAGGATTGCAACTTTTGGCCGGCGATACACCGCGACTGTTGCTGCACCTACCGCTGCGAGCACGCCAATTTCCGCCGCACGTATCAATGCGCCACGGCGAACAACAACGGCACCGCTGCGAACGTCTTCGCCCGGTACACGTACATTTGCTCCAGCCTGCGCAGCGCTGAAAATCCGCACATGCCCTTGTCCACGCAGCGAGTCCGGCTGGCCTTCGTCGGTCTCTTCAAACGGCACAACGCTGTCTGCGTGCGGAGGCACCGGCGCGCCGGTCATGATACGAATGGCCGCGTGTGGCTCCACTTCAACCGTGCTGCTCCCGCCTGCTGGAACTTCACCCTGAATATATAAAGTGACGGGGTTTTGGGGAGTTGCGCTGGCCACATCTGCCGACCGCACCGCGTACCCATCCATTGCTGAGTTAGCGAACGGAGGTATGTCCATATCGGCCATTACGTCATGAGCGAGGACGCGACCGGATGTTTGGAGCAGCGGTAGTTCTTCAATACTTGCCGGATTAACGTGGCGCAAAATCTCGGCTCGCGCTGCTTCAACCGAGCGAAGAATAATCGTATTGCTTTGCTGCATAGGTGATTAGCTCGTGCCGTTTGTGGTCTACATCGGTAGTCCAAAGGTCATGGTTGCAGTATAGCAGTGGGGCGTACCCCTCGCAAGGACCGTTTACAATTCCTATTTTTTGCCGTACTCGGTATCATACTACAAGCCCTAGTTTGTCAACTATTTTCCACTCCTGTTTTAAATTCATCCCTAACTCGTGCCAATAATAGCTTGTATTGGATCCGGTCCTGCTATATAATCGCCTTAACGGTGGGGAAAAGTGGGGTAAAGTGGGGAATTGAAACACCTGTTCTAATTCCTTACGTTTACACTAGGAACACAAACGGCAAACAATGTTTTTGGGCGAATACGAGCATAGTATCGATACAAAGGGCCGCGTGGCGGTGCCTGCCAAGTTTCGCACTCAACTTGAGGGCGGGCTGGTTGTTACGCGCGGCTTTGAGCGCTGCCTTCAGGTATATCCGATGGAGCAGTGGCAAAAGTTATCGGAGCGCGTCAGCAACTTATCGCTCGGCGCGGTCGAGGCTCGTCAGCTTCGTCGTTTGTTGTTCTCCAGCGCGTTTGACACAGAGGTTGATAAGCAAGGCCGTATCGTATTGCCGTCGGGGCTGCGCGAGTATGCCGGGATTGGTGATGTTGCTGTGGTCGCGGGCATGAATACGTATTTCGAGATTTGGTCGCAGACCGACTGGGACGCGGCCATGGCGGCACTGGACGAAGCGCAGCCAAACATTGCGGCTCAGATGGCCGAAATCGGGATTTAACTAAAGTTATAGCGGCATAAGGGAAAGGGTGCGACGTACGGAAATTGATGACAGGGTTCTGTCCAATCTCCAATACATCTACCCCTCTCCTCTGGCCTCAAACCTGAAGCCTTGACAAACTTCCAGCACATCCCGGTTTTATACGACGCTACGTTGGACGGGCTTGCCGTTCGACAAGGTGGCCTGTATATCGATGGGACGCTTGGTGGCGGCGGCCATACGGCGGGAATGCTGGAACGGGGCGCTGGCCGAGTGCTAGGTATCGATCAAGATCCGGCAGCGCTTGAGGCGGTACGTCAGCGACTTGGCGATTATGGCGATCGGTTGGTGCTGGCGCACGGCAACTTCCGCGATATCGCGGCGATTGCATTTGAGCACGGCTTTGAGTCGGTTGATGGGGTATTGCTGGACATCGGTGTTTCATCGCATCAGCTCGACGTTGGCGCGCGGGGTTTCTCGTTCGCGCAGGACGCCCCGCTTGATATGCGGATGAATCCGACGCAAGGCGTAACCGCGTCTGAGCTGGTAAATACGCTGCCGGAAGAGCAGCTAGCCGATCTGATTTTTCAGTACGGCGAAGAGCGGGCCTCGCGGCGAATCGCGCGGCGAATTGTGGAGCGGCGCACAGCAGCGTTGATCACAAGTACAGCGGAGCTAGCGGATGTGGTGGTGCGCGCAATGGGCGGACGGAAGGACGAGCGCATTCACCCGGCAACTCGCACGTTTCAAGCGCTGCGAATTGCGGTCAACGACGAGTTGGGAGCGTTGGAGGAGGCGCTTCCAGCCGCGACGGAATGTTTGGCCGTCGATGGACGGTTAGCAGCGATTACATTTCATTCGTTGGAAGATCGGATTGTTAAAGAGTTCATGCGGCGAGAGTCGGCAATCTGTTTGCTGCCGCCGCGCTTATTTGCGGAGCAATGTCCGCACTTGATTGAACACAATGCTGGTCCACGGCCGTGCATCTATATCGGTAGCCGCGATTGCGATTATGCGCCACGGTTAGCGCCGATAACGAATAAACCGGTTGTTGCAACTGATGAGGAACTAGCCGCTAATCCGCGTAGTCGAAGCGCCAAGCTGCGAGTGGCACAACGAATTGCCACCGAACCACGCTAGTTTGCTGAGAAGAGTGTCACCGAGAAGAACTAAGGAGAGATTGACTATGGCTGTTCAACAACGAATCCTTCCCCTCCAACTGGCACGCATACGTCGAGCACAATTTCCTACCGGTTACTTCAAGCTGGGCGAGGTAGGCTTGATTACCGGCGCGGTTGCTATTGTCTGCTTGTTGAGCATTCTGTTTCTTGCTCAAACTGGACGAGTTGCTACTGCCGGTTACAAGCTGCAGGAGCTGCAGGGAGAACATACGCTGCTGCTGCGTGAGGCGGAACAATACGAGTTCCGTATTGCACAGGCTAGCCGACTTGATGCCATTGCTACACGCGCTCAAGCTATCGGTATGCGACCCGCCAAGAATGAGCAGTTGCGCTACGCCACCATTGAAATGCCCGCCGGACCCGTTGTCGCAAACAATAATTAGCAATGCAGAATGAGCAATACGGGAGTGCGTCTCATGATGTTTTCCGTATTGCTCACTCATTAATTGGTCATTGAACGTATGGCTCAGCTAACAGCGCCACAACGTACACCTGTTACACGGGTACGAATCAACTTCCTTTTGTTCTCGGTTATGTGCATTACTCTGCTCTTGGCGCAGCAGCTGGTTAAAATCCAGGTGTATCAAGAGCTAAAGGGCCGTCAGCTTGGCGAGTTGGCCCAAAACGAGCTGACGCGCCATGATGTGCTGCAGCCGCGCCGAGGTACCATCTACGACCGGAATGGTGTGGCGCTGGCGATGAATGTCAATATGCCAAGCTTGTATGTTGACTCGACCAAAATCAAAAATCCTGAAAAGTTGTCGCTGCTGCTCGCGCCGTTGATTAACAAGGAACCTGGCGAGGTTGCGGCAGTGCTGAACGATAAAGAGCGCGAATGGACCCGGCTGGCACGCTGGATTTCCGTTGACGCTGCCACGCAAATTGAAAAGCTTACCGAAGGCGATGAGTTTGGTAATGGTGTGTGGTTGATCCCGGAGGCCCAGCGCGCCTATCCACAGGGTGAGTTTGCTTCACGCATTGTCGGTGTTGCCAATCATGAAGGTGTTGGCATTGCTGGCGTTGAAGCGTACTACGACGAAGATATCCGTGGCATTACCGGCAAGCTGCAAGCAGAACGCAGCGGCAGTGCCGACCAGCAGCCAATCTGGATTGCTCCCAAAGAGATCGTTGAGCCGCAGGACGGTATCGCGGTAAAACTTACCATCGACAGCACGGTGCAAAAGGTGGCCGAGGATGAGCTGCGCCGCGTTGTTGAAGAGCAGCAGGCCGAGGGCGCGACAATCTTGGTGATGGACCCAAGCAGCGGTGAGGTGCTTGGCATGGCTACCTGGCCGGTCTTCGATCCTAACCGGTACACCGAGTTTGCTCCCGAGGTTGTCAATCGCAACAACGCGCTCACCGACGTGTACGAGCCAGGCTCAACCATGAAGGTGCTTGTCGCTACGATGGGCTTGCAGAGTGGTGCATTTACGCCTGAGACAACCGTGAACGATACCGGTTGCGTGCAGCGCTACGGCTGGGCACAATGTAACTGGAACCGTGCTGGCGGTGGTCCAACTACACCTGGAGAAATGCTGTATCGCTCGTCCAACGTCGCGGCGCTGCAGTTCGGTGAGATGGTTGGCCGCGATAACTTCTATAAGTTTATCAAGATGCTCGGCTATGGCCAGCAAACCGGCATCGATCTTGGCGGCGAGGGAGAAGGCATTGTTCACTTTCCCGACGAGGTTGGCGATGCTTGGACCGATTTGACACTGGATCAAAATAGTTTTGGACAGGGCATTTCGGTAACACCGATCCAGCATCTAACGGCAATCTCGACAGTAGCCAACGGCGGTTTGTTGATGTGGCCGCATGTGGTTCGAGAACGCTGTGAAGGCACCCGCTGTACACCGGTCAAGCCCCGTGTGGTACGTCGTGTTTTTGATCAGGGTGCGACTGACGCGATTCGCCCAATGTTGACCAGGAATGCCGAGAACTATGGCGCATTTTTCTGGTACTCGAACGGCAACGCCTATTTTGATCAGCCGCTGGTTCCAGGGTATAAGGTAGCGGCAAAAACCGGAACGTCGCAAATCGCTGTTAATGGTGGCTACGACAGCAACGCGGTGATTGGTTCGGTTGTTGGCTGGGCGCCTGCGGATAATCCACGTATTTCGGTGCTGGTCAAGGTTGACCGACCGAAAAAGGCGGCCTACGGTATCGAAGCGGCGATTCCAGTCTACCAGCGCGTTGTCTCGAAGCTGATGTCGCACTTCCGCATTCCGCCTGATCCTAATTACGTGGCAGAGGGTCAGACGATTGGCGGGCCGGAGCAATAGGCGATTGAGGGTGCGTATGGTATCGTCCATTGATTATTTTTTAACTACTGGTTGGCGCTGTGCTACAATGCGCCGCGAACCACGCCGGAACAGATGATAATTTGTGATTGAGTTTGCCGACATTGTGAGCAGTATGGACCTGCAAGGGAGCATCGATGAGGTGCTCCCGTCGCTGCATAATCAAGCGCCGTTTCCAGGCGTAGCAATCGACTCTCGTCAGGT
>JASKZZ010000031.1 GCA_030147335.1 Herpetosiphonaceae bacterium
CAAGACTTCAATACGTACTACGTGACCCGCTACGGCCTCCGACCGAGCAAAATAGCGTTTCTTAGCTACCACGCGTGGCACGACAAGACATGCGGCGATTGGCCGGAGGGCTTGCGACCCGAGCAGCGCAACGAGTACGACTTGCCGACGATCAAGAAGTGGCTCGATGTATTTTTGTATCGGTTTTTTAAGATCAGCCAGTTTAAGCGGTCTGCTGTTCCAAATGGCCCCAAAGTCGGCTCAGGCGGCTCCCTCTCACCACGCGGTGATTGGCGCGCTCCAAGCGACTCCGAAGCTGTTGTGTGGCTCGACGAGCTGCGGCGTAATGTGCCTGGGTAATGTTGCTAGTGGGCGCTGCGGTAAAGCCGGAGCGCCTCCGAGATTCGCGCAAGTGCCGCGGCGTTGTTTGGGCGGAAGTCTAACATAACGTGTGCGGCACCCGCCCCCTCATTCGCCCGTAGCAGTTCGGCGACATCCTCAGCCGACGAGAAGATGCTTCCCTGCATATGGTCGGGCACATGGCCCAGATCGGGAAACGCCGTCCAGACTGGTGTGGTAAGCGGCAATGTTTGAGGATCACGGCCAACGTCGGCGCAGGCCGATGCAAGTTGCTCCCGTGCCGCCGAAGGGTTTTTGGTGTCGAGGCCGGTGTTGATACTGTCAGCGTACTGCGCCGTGAGGCGGGTCATGCGCGGGCCAGTTGCGCCGATCATGATTGGGATGCCATGAGGACGCGGCCCAGGTGGTACGATTTCACAGTTATTAGCCTGAGCGTACATGCCCTGAAAATCAACCTTGCCATCGCGTAGGAGCGGCACGATGATTTTGAGCGCCTCCTCAAACCGATCAACTCGATGGTCGAACGGGAAACCGAATGCCTCAAACTCGCGCTGATTCCAGCCCGCGCCAATACCAAGCGTAAAACGACCGTTGCAGATCTCATCAAGCGTGACGGCAATTTTAGCGAGCATGGCGGGATTGCGGAAGGCAGTACAGGCGACAAGTGTTCCTAGCTGAATACGCTCGGTCGACTCAGCCAGCGCTGCTAAGAATGTAAAACATTCCCACTGACCAACCGGCGGCTGCGAGCCAAACAACAGGTGATCATACAACCACAGCGAGTCAAATCTCGCCTCCTCGGCTTGACGTGCCATGTCACGAACCTGACGATACCGTGGAATGCCAAACACCTCGTTCCCCTCGATAATCAGCACGATGCCAACGTCCATGACGTGACCCCCTTGTACTATGTGACGAGCTAGGTTATTGACTTTACTGGATGGCGCAGATCTGGCTGCGAAGGATAACAAAAAAGGGATGCGTCAGCACATCCCTTCTCCGTACATATTGCCATGCTTAGCGCGTTGGCGAAGGCTGTGATGTTGGCCGTTCAGCACGCACGCGCTGTGGCACAACAGCTTTGGGAATAAACAAGGTTATAATCATTGCCACCGTCAGTCCAAACAGGAAGCCTCCAAGGCTGCCTACAAGAGTGTTGCGGATGATCGGCGGACCAGAAGGACCCAGCGGCAGTAGCGCATTGCTCACTGGCTCTACTCTAGTGTGTTCGTCGGTGTACAACGAACGAATGAGGTTAATGTAGGTTGCCGCCCACGCATCAGCAAGCTCTTTGGCCTGCTCAGGCGTTGCGCCTGTTGCCGTAATTTCAAGTAAGTCGCCTTGAGACTGCACGCTGATCTGATCATTCTCAACAAAAACCCCCGGCTTATATTTTGCCGGTGCAATCCGTTGAATGACATCGGCTGGCAGCTGCGCCTCAATGGTATCACTTTGTGCAAGAGCAACGAGACCAACACGGCCTGCACCTGCGTCGATTGTCTCGACATTTATCAGCTGTTCGTTCACGCCGAGCTGCGAGCCGGTTTGACGTACAAATAGCAGGACGACTGATTTAGCGGTATATGTCTCCGGCAACATCATGGATGCGCCAAAGGCAGTCAATCCCGCAATAACTGTTGCTAAAAGTATGAGAGGCCAGCGCTTAAGAACGTCCAGGACAAATTTCAGTCCATCAAAATTATTTTCCATCTACCTTTTCCTGTAGCAACAATGTGCGTATGATGTTTTGCGTCAGTTCTCAATTATAGTGGTCCGGTCACATAGCGTCAAAATGCGCCGCGACCTTTAAGGACGACGCCGACGGTCATCCATAAAATTTTCAAATCAAGCCAAAAGCTGTAATTCTGAATATAAAAAAGATCATCCTCAGTATGCAAATGCATGAGCTTGTCACTGCGGCCATTGACTTGCCACCAGCCCGTCATACCGGGCGGAATCCGAAATCGCTGCCACTGCCACGGCTCGTACTCCATCGCAATATACGGCATTTCGGGTCGTGGTCCAACCAGACTCATTTCTCCACGGAGTACGTTGATCAGCTGCGGTAGCTCATCTAAGCTCGCTCGTCGCAGCCGTGAGCCAACCTTTGTGATACGGGGATCGTCGGTTCGCTTATGCATGAGCCGTCCCTGGTCGTCACGCTGCGCAATCTCTTGCCAACGACGCTCGGCGTCCTCGTACATGCTGCGAAACTTAATCATACGAAAGCGGGAACCATGCTCACCGATACGTTCTTGTAAAAAAAAGACTGGTCCCGACGACTCAAGCTTGATCAAGAACGCGATGATAAGCATCACGGGGCTGAGCAACAACAGCAGAACTACGCTGCCAATCACATCAAACAGTCGTTTTAAC
>JASKZZ010000058.1 GCA_030147335.1 Herpetosiphonaceae bacterium
GGCGTGCTGCTCTAAAAATGCAAGCATTTCGTTGACGCCCGGTAGTGGCTGCTCACCTCGGTACAATACGCCGTCCATGTCGAACAAGACGGCGTTGAGCATCGAATAATTTAGCATAGTTAATTTATACGCCAAGTACGAAGCCAACCAAAAGGCCCATTTGTGACCAATTCCGTTCCATTGGATGATTCATGCAATTCTGCCTTCAAGCTGCGCTACATGCGTTCGGGTGCGCGAATGCCGAGTAAATATAAACCGTTGTGTAAAGCTTGAGCAGTGGCTGATACAAGGTGCAGACGAGCAGCGCGAAGCTCCGGCGTATCGGCCTTAAGAACTTTGATGTCGTGGTAGAAGCGAGCAAACTCTTTGGCCATCGTGTAGAGCCAATCGGCGATAACATAGGGAGTGTAGTTCGCTCCAGCGCGGCGAACTGCGTCGGGCAAGCGTGCAATCTGTTTGAGCACGGCCTGCTCTTGCTCCTCGGTCAGCACATGTGGATTGTAGGAATCTGGGAGGCCACCAGCCTCACGCAAAATAGAGCGACAGCGGGCATAAGTGTACTGGATATACGGAGCGCTGTTGCCCTCGAACGACAGCATTCGATCCCAGTCGAGCGTGATATTGCGCTTGGAGTCTTGATACAGATCGTTGTAGATGACTGCGCCAACGCCGACGATTTCGGCAACAGGTTCGATCTCATCGTCAGAAAGCTCCGTCTTGCCCTCGGCGATTTTCTGCGTAATCACGCTTTTGGCACGGGCATGAGCTTCGTCAAGTAGCGTTTGGAGATACAACACTCTGCCTTGTCGCATGGAAAAAGGCTGGCCGTCTTTGTCAAACACTGTGCCGAACGAAATATGCACCAGTTCCATGTTTTCGGCATAACCCAGCGCTCGTACCAGGGCAAAAACCTGTCGGAAATGGAGTTCCTGTGGCTGGCCTACGACATAAATTAACTTAGTAGGATGATATTCCGCTTCACGATATATCACAGTTGCAAGATCGCGTGTGAGGTAGAGCGTACCACCGTCAAAGCGCTGGACCAAAAATGTAGGCAGTTCCTTGCCGTTCTTATCCGGCAGTGCTTTGACCACCAATGCACCGCGTTGATCGCGTCCGGCTACGTCGAGTTCTTCGACTTTGCCAATAACGTCGGGCAGCATATGCGCGTAAAAACTCTCGCCATGGTACGTATCGAATTGGACGCCAAGCCGCTCGTAACTGCGTTGGTTCGCCTGGATCGTTGCGTCAACCATCCATTGCCACAGCTCACGCGCCTGAGGATCGCCTTGCTCCAGCCGTAGTGACCAAGACCGCGCAGCGTCGTCAGCAACAGCCGCATCTGGATCGTCGGGATCGGCATCTGCGGCACCGATGAGACGATTATATTGGGCATAAAGCTGCTCAATCTCCGCCAGGATTACTTCGCCTTCGCCTTCGGGGCGTCCAAACTTTTCAACGGCTGCGAGCAGCATACCAAATTGCTTGCCGTAATCGCCGAGGTGGTTGTCGGCAATGGTTTCATAGCCCAGAAACGAGATAATATTGTTGAGCGACTGCCCAATAATGGTTGAGCGGATATGACCGACATGCATTCGACGCGCAATGTTGGGCGATGAATATTCAACGACCGCTTTTTGTCCTGCGCCAATGTCATCACTGCCGAAGTCGTTGCCCGCCTGAGCTACCTCTTCGAGTACCCGCTGCGCCAGCTTCGCATGGTTGAGCGTAAAATTGAGGAATGGTCCTGCCGCCTGGACATTGCCGATCAATCCATCCGCCGAGACGGAAATCGCGGCGGCTAGCTGCCGGGCAAGCTGTGGCGGTGGCGTTCCACTAGCCTTGGCCACGCGAAAACATGGAAAGGCGAGATCTGCCGGTACATTTGCTTTCGGCTCGGCTAGCTCAATCTGTTCTTCGGGCACCAACCCGGTTGCGGTAATGGCGCGGCGTATATCTTCCGCAAAGCGGTCGAGCACATACTGCATAGTTGCTCCTGTAGGTTCGATTCAAGTTCTTCGATTGTACCACCGCGCAGGAGATGAACTGCGACCGAATGTCATAGAAATGCTGCTACCGATCAGCGACACAAGGCCGAAGTAGGTAGTGCAGGGAGTAGATACGGTTTATTACGACGTAGTATGGTCGCTTAGGATACGCTACGCTATATATGAACTCGTCTGGAACCCGTTACATGGCTAGTTGACGCCACCGCTGCTTAATCGTAGTGATAATAAAGCTTCCGGGACCGCTGGTTGTGATTGTTCCTGAAATAAATAACGGTTAGATGTAGGTGAAATACAGTGACAATTGCGCTAATAGGTAGGCATGTGTTGGTTTTTGTGGGAGGGTGATTATCGTTAACACTGTGCTTATCGCGCTTGCACGTCTAACAATGGCTCCACCAGCGGCCTGGTCGTCTGATCGCCTTGTGCTTATCGCAAATGTAGTGTTACCTGCCAAAATGAGTGAGCGTAGTGATGAAGTTAATGCCGTTAGCTAGCGCTGCTCAAGCTCATCGAGCAGCGCGCTCGATTGCCAAACCAGTGGAAGACCCAGCCGTTCGGCCAAACGTACAAGCTGTGGTGGCTCGACTGCCGTTTGAGTAAGCACGTCGGTCTGCGTAAATACCAGACTAGGTGGTCCGTCAAGCAACACTCTGCCGCCGCCAAGCACAATGATTCGTGAGCAGTGGTCGGCGCAAAAGTCGATGTCGTGACTGATGGTAATGATTGTCCGGCCGGCTCGTTGGAGATCGGCAACGATTGCGCCGATGACCCGAACGCCATCGGCATCTTGACCAGTGGTTGGCTCGTCCAGCACCACAATCGGCGTGTCCATAGCGAGAACCGACGCAAGTGTTACTCGTTTGCGAAGTGCCGGGAGCAGATCGTGCGGATGGCTTTCCACCACATCCTGAAGTTTTGTTGCGCGTAATGCAAGGGCGACAAGCTCATCCACGCGTTCAGCCGGAAAGCCAAGGTTACGCGGCCCAAATGCAACCTCATCACGCACGACGCGCTTGAAGATTTGATGCTCGGGATGTTGAAATACGTAGCCAACTCTTGCCGCAAGCTGAGCGACGGTGTGCTGTTGTGTGTTCCAGTCGCCAACGACGACACGACCACGTGTTGGCTTCAACAAGCCGTTGAGATGCCGGGCAAGTGTTGTTTTGCCCGAGCCGTTCTGTCCAATCAGCGCGACGCTTTCTCCAGGCTGCACAGAAAACGAAATATCGCGCAGCGCGGCAACTCCACTCGGATACGTGAACGAAACCTGTTCCAATGCAAGCGGAATCACTGATTGCCTCGTTCCGCCGGTTGGCGACCAACAGTCTGCAATCCTTCAACCGTCTGGTCCAGTGTGACAGGCAAAGGCAAGGCTTCCGGCCATAGCTCGCGTTGCCGCGCCTCACGCGCCAGCTGTGTGTAGCGCGAAGTGCCGACGCCAACCTGTTCCAACCGTGCATCGGCGAATACATTGCGTGGTGACCCTTCCAGATCGACACGTCCTTCATGCAGCACAATAACGCGGTCAGCAAATT
>JASKZZ010000158.1 GCA_030147335.1 Herpetosiphonaceae bacterium
GAGCAAACGACATATTGAGCGTATCATGCGGCGGCTCGGATACTCCGCCTGATCGTGTTGTAACGGCATGTACCAAGCCGGGCTGCTCTAGCAATGCGAAGCGCAATAACATGTGTTCCTCAATAACCAAAACGGAGACGCATCAGCGCCTCCGTAGCATACCACAGGATATTCGTCATCTTCGGCAATACAAGCAAGAGCTGGACGCTAGGGTACGTCAAGCTCAAGCACAGTTGACCAGGCCGAAACATTACCAGCATGGTCAAGCGCGCGAACACGTACCACATTACGGCCAGCGGACAGCGTGGGAAGCGCAACATGCGACTCTGCGACAAACCATTCACCAGTGCCCTGTACGTCTGGTCCAACATATACTTGATAGCCCTTTAGGCCAGAACCCTCATCCGTTGCGGTCCAGCGAACAATCTGATTTACGCCCTGGCCGGGATCGACCAGCGTTGGCGTTGATGGAGCGTCTTTATCGGCGGCGGTCTGAGTTGTAACACCTGAACGAGCAGCGAGGCGAACACCCATATACTGATTGCACTTGCCGTGGTCGGGAAAGTCGTAACCCTCAACAAATGATAACGGAACACCGCGGCGATTTGAAGCCGAGATGCCTTCACCGTAGAACATTTCAAAGTGGAGATGGGGATTGCTATAAGATGTGCCCGCACTACCGGCAGTGCCAATCACGGTGCCGCGCGCTACGGCCTGACCTTTCTTGAACGGCACACGCGTTTCAAGGTGACTGTACATTGTGTAAAAGCCGTTGCCGTGTGACAGTATCATGCTACCGCCGCGTTCGCCCCACCACCAGAACGTGCCGTCGGCTGCAGCCAGAACGGGAGCGCCGCGAGTACGGCCGTTGGCATTTACGAGGTCAAAAGCGTTTTCGTCGTAACCGGTGTGAGTGCCGCAGTTATAGCCCTGAATAACTTTCCAGGTTTCACCGGCGGGAATTGGGAGCGAAAGAGCAGGAGGTGAAGCGGCCTGCATAGTTGCCGGCACGAACAGGGTACCGAACAGAAGCGCGCAGACAAGCGCAAACGCACCGTGGCGTTGTACGGACATAGTGGATAACACTCCTTCCAACATGGGAATGGGTACGATCTGCTGCGTCCTGGCAGCATGGCTAGGTTACCAAGGCCTTGTGAAATTGTCAACAATCTACTTAGCGTAGTAAGTAGTACAATAGTCCTAGCCTTGATTAGGCCTCCATATCGTCAGATTGGTTGTGGAGATCTTAATCACGAACAACAGCTGGGCGCGGGTCACGCCGGTGCGGTTGCGTATCACGGTGATAATGAACGCGCTGATAGATCGCAGATGAGATCAGCAGCGGCAACCAGAATGCCAGCACCCGATACAGCAACGTTACCGACAATGCGACTGGCGCTTCAACGCCAAGATTGGTCATTGTCACGACCATCAGCGCCTCAAACGTACCGCCACCACCAGGCAGCGATGAAATTGT
This sequence comes from Herpetosiphonaceae bacterium, assembly GCA_030147335.1. GTDB lineage: Bacteria > Chloroflexota > Chloroflexia > Chloroflexales > Kallotenuaceae > LB3-1. The sequence goes on from JASKZZ010000158.1 coordinate 1,478, forward strand.
ACTAAAGAAATAGGCCAGGCTATAGCCAAGCAGCACCACCGAGAAGTGCGGCCAGACGCCAATTGACCAGAACAACAGCAGCAGGGTTACACAATCAAGCAACAGCGCGATCACTTGCAGCACTACCAGCTGCACAAACCCTGTGCGGTCGCGCCCAATCAGCGCCGTGCCTTCATACAGCTCCGCAATAAATGAAAGAACTCGCGTGTCACCCCAGGAGCGCCGGAACACACGTGCCAGCACATTTTTGAGACCAATCGCACGTTTCGTCAGCAGTGAACGGTCACGTGTCAAGCCCCATACATACATACCCAATGTAATAATAGCCAGTGAAAGCAGCGCAACAACGATCACCTGATTGACTTTCAGCTCGCCATGGGTAAACAGATACATAAATCCGCCCGTGAGGAGCACGAAAAACGCTAGCAGGTATGATAATCCATCAAGGGTGACGGCTACTGCGCCGGTTCCATCGGGAATACCACGGCGTCGGAGCTGGAACAGCAAAAAGGCAAATGTACTCGTTCCTCCAGCCGGAAATACTCGGCCTAAAAATATAGCGACAAACGCGACTCCATATAACGATAAGAGCCGAAGATGGTATCCCAGTAGTTGTAAGCTGCGCCAATACACCGAGGCGAAGCAGAGATAAACAATACCTTGAACAACCAAAGCAGCGCCAATCCAAAGTGGATTTGCCCGTCGCAATGTCTGCCATGCCTCAACTAGCTCAGCGCGCTGTAGGATCACAAACGCGGCAAGCACACATACAGCCAGCAAGCCGGCTACCAAGCGCCAGTGGCGTTTGAGTCCTGCCATAACTCGTCAACCTCCCCTCATTCTTTGCTATCTTCCTCGCACTCACTGTGCCCACAGTTGCGAACGCTGCGAAGGAGGCAAGCAGGCGGATTATTACACGCGTCGGCACCGATAACAAGGTCTGCTAAGGGGAACACCGGGGGACACACTTGGGGTCGTCACGCTACACTATGGTACCGTATTCGCGAAGCAGGACGTATCAATCGTTCGCGCCGCGTCCTAGCGCCAGCGAGCCGTCATCCGCAACTTGTTCAAGCCGCAGTGATAACATTCGCGACGCACCATCAGAAGCCATCGTTATCCCATAAAGCGTATCGGCTGCTTCTACCGTGCCGCGATTATGAGTAATAAGAATAAATTGTGTTTGTTCGGCCAGCTGTAACAACGCTTCACGAAACCGAACCACGTTTGCCTCATCAAGCGCCGCGTCAACCTCATCCAGAATGCAAAATGGGCTTGGATTGACGGTAAGAATGGCAAAAAGCAGCGCTGCGGCTGTTAAGGCACGTTCACCACCCGAAAGGAGTTGGAGATTGAGCTGGCGCTTGCCCGGCGGTTGCGCAAAAATATCGATCCCTTTAGTGCTGCCACCATTCTCCGCAGCATCGAGCAGGACGAGACGCGCAGAGCCACCGCCAAAGAGCTGTGTAAAGGCTCGGCTAAATTCACGCGCTACGGCCTCAAAGGTTGTCTCGAAATTCGCCTGCATCACATCGTCAAGCTGGCTGATCGCATCCCGAAGCGTCGCTACTGCTGTCCGAACATCGGTTAGCTGCTCATTGAGAAACGTATAGCGAGTTTGCGCCGCATCATATTCTTGCGGCGCAAGCGCATTGACGGGACCCATTCGTCGTAAACGCGTGCGCAACTGTTCAATTCGCTGCGCCAATGCAGCTTCATCATCAAAAACAGTTGATGCATTATCGACAGGAGCGGATAACAACGCTTCAACATCCACATTATCTTCCGCCGCACGTTCCCATAAGGCATCACGCTCGGAACGTCGCCGTTGCAACTCAACCGCTGCCTCGCTATGGGCAGCTTCTAGCGCCAGCGTTTGTGTCGTCAGCTCACGTTCGCGCACTTCAAGCGACTCCAGCGCTTGCTCCTGATGCCGCAGGGCATCTTGTGAACGTGTAAGTTGCTCCATAACATGATCAAGCTCGGTTTGCAGCACAGCTATCCCGGCCTGCCAATCCGCTACCTGCCGCGACAATACCTGCTGATCAGACTGGATTTGACGCGCCTGCTGTTCAAGCTCTGCTCTTTCCTGATTGGCGAGGGTGGAGGACTGCTGTTGAGTCCGCAGCTCGGCTTGTCGGCTACGTAAATCTGCCTCTAGCCGCGCCACCTGTGCCCGCAGCTCTCCCAGCGCAGTTATCTCGCTCGTTGCCGCTGCTTGCTGCTCGTTAAGCACAGACTCCGCGGCGGCGGCTGCTTGCTGCGCGGCAACATAGTTGGCGCGGACCGATATAAGTGAATCTTGTATTTGCGTTAACTGCTGCGACAATAGTGTCTGTTCCCGCTGGAGATCTTGTTGACGACGAAGCAGGGTTGCCAACTCGTCTTCTGCGCGATGCTGCTCACGCCGACGCGTTTCGAGTATTCGCTGAGCGCCTTCTCGTGCTGCGCGTGCTTGTCGCAGCCGGTCGTCTGCCGTTCGATGCTCGTTTTGTAACGCTTCGATGCGTTGCGCAACTACCCCCGTTCGGCGCGATGTTGCTCAACCACTGCTAGTGCTGCCGCTGTTTGCTGCGGCAGATCACGCAGCTCACGCTCACGACGTAGCGTTCCGCTTTCCTTGGTTGCAGCTCCACCGGTAACAGCACCCCCCGTTGCGATTTGTTCGCCGTTGAGGGTAACAATGGTCCAGCCACCTTCAAGTTCGGGGAGAGCGCGTCGTGCTGCATCAAGCTGCTCTGCGATCAAGGTACGGCCCAACAGATACGTGCCAATCGGGCTGTAACGTGGATCAATGTCCACTAGCTCGGCAGCAATGCCGCGAATACCCGCCAAACGCGGCACGGAAGAACGGCGTCCAGGACGCAGCGTGTCTAACGGCAAGAATGTTGCACGGCCTGAGCCGGCTCGCTTCAGCTGGGCGATTGCGTCTTCGGCATCGGTCCAGCGCTCCACCACGATATGTTGTAGCCGCGCCCCTAGCGCTACTTCGACCGCCGTTTCAAGTTCAGGCGGCACCCGCAGCAGTGACGATACCAGCGCAAAGCCCGAACGACGCTCACGCTCGGCCCATTGCATAGCTCCCCGAACGCCGGCAAATGTTCCCTCAAACGAACGAGCCAAGCGTGTTAAGGCATCGAATCGTGATTGCAGTTCGCCATGCGCTCGTTGACCAGCGGTGATCTGCTCATCCCAATGGTCGCGTTCGTGACGAGCTGTTTCAA
>JASKZZ010000318.1 GCA_030147335.1 Herpetosiphonaceae bacterium
AAATTGCTGTACATCCGTCTCGCTGTACGTACAAAGGTACCGATTTGCCGCCCAAGCTCCGGCAGTCGTTCCGGCCCCAGCACCACCAGCGCGATCACGATGATGATCACCAGCTCTGGTAAACCAATTCCAAACATATCACCATGTTACCATAGGGCTAGTCATTCACGCTATTCGCGTTTACCGCCGCATAACATACGCTTGTTACGTATAATTGGATGCGAGCAAAGTTTTGTTTTTGCTGCCAGATTGCAACACCACATATGACCATATGGTGTACGCAACAACGCCGCGCTCAGGGCGCGGCGTTGTTCTACGATTCGCCAATGCTACTGCTGCTGCGCCTGCAAATACTGGAGCGCATCACCGACGGTGCTGATCTTCTCAGCTTCTTCGTCGGGAATTTCAACGCCGAACTCTTCTTCCAACGACATGATCAGCTCAACCAGATCGAGCGAATCGGCGTCCAGGTCGTCGGTAAATGATGCCGAAGGAACAACACGGCTTTCATCAACGCCGAGCTGTTCTGCAATCAACTTCTTCAAACGATCTTCCATGAAAAAAAACTCCTTACCTATGATACAGGGTAGAATTAGCTTTGCCGTTGGCTCACTACAGTGCCGAGCACACCGTTTACAAAGCGACTAGAATTTTCGCCACCATAATGCTTTGCCAGCTCAACCGCCTCGTTGATCGCCGCCTTTTCCGGCGCGGGATCCTGCTCATTAAGCAGCAGTTCCCAGATCGCAAGACGCAATATCGCTTTTTCAATCGCCGGCATTTGATAGATCGGCCAGTTGGGCGCGGCCTGCTCGATCACCTGGTCCAGGTGCTCGCGTCGTTCCCATGCGCCTCGCACGATTCGGCGCGCGAACTCCGCCGCGTCATCTGGAAGCGACTCGTCGTCCAGACGACGATCCAGGGTCGATTCAAGCGGATGATCGGTTACATCCAGTTCAAACAAGGACTGCATCGCTGCCACGCGCGCACGATGCCGCACGTTAGCCACGCACGGCCTCCACATCCTGGATGTACACGTTGACCTCGCGCACATCCATGCCTACCATTTGCTGTATCGCGTGGGCAACCGAGGACTGCACCTGCTGACCAAGGTCGAGCAGATGCGTATCGTTGTGGGCCACAAGGTACACATCGGCGCTCACCGCTCCGTCTACCCGCACCAACACGCCGTCACGGGTTTGGCTGCCGGTTAGCAATTGGCCCACGCGCGATGGTGGAATAGCACCCATTCGCGCAACGCCAGGCACGTCCTGCACTGTGCGGCTAATAATGCCGATCAGCGCGATGGGAGACATGGTAACTGTTCCGTTCGGTCCCGGCATAGTATCATTCCTGATAACGAGTTTCGGCGCGATTGTAGTCCTAAAACCAAAAACTCGCTACTGTTTTTGTCGTTCAATAAACTCGTTCAAATATCGCGTTGACACATCACCACGTTGGAAATGATCATCGTCCATTAGCGTCTGCTGGAACGGGATCGTTGTTTTGATACCGGTGATGATACATTCGTCCAGCGCTCGTCGCATCCGAGCTATCGCTTCAGCACGATCCGCGCCCCAGACAATGATTTTTGCAAGCAGCGAATCGTAGTTCGGCGGCACGACATAGCCGGAATACAGATGTGAGTCAATCCGAACGCCCGGCCCTCCCGGCGGCAAAAACAAATCAACTTCGCCTGCCTGCGGCATAAAATCTCGCGCCGGATCTTCCGCATTAACACGGCACTCCATCGCGTGCCCGCTCATTCTAACGTCAGCCTGCTGGAGTGTCAAACGTTCTCCGGCGGCGATGCGCAACTGCCACTTGACCAGATCGAGACCAGTCACCCATTCGGTCACCGGATGCTCAACCTGGATACGCGTGTTCATCTCGATAAAGTAGAAGTTCCCCTGCGGGTCCATCAAGAACTCCATCGTTCCCGCGCCGGTGTAGTTGATCGACTTCGCCCCTGCAACAGCCGCGTCACCCATGCGTTGCCGCAGATCCGCATCAACAACCGGTGACGGCGCTTCTTCAACCAGCTTTTGATGCCGCCGCTGGATCGAGCATTCGCGTTCGCCAAGATGAATTACGTTGCCGTAGCTATCGCCCAACACCTGAATCTCGATATGCCGCGCAACGGGCAAAAACTTTTCCATATACAGCGCGCCGTTTCCGAACGCCGCCTCAGCCTCGGCTTTAGCCGTTGCAAACGCTCGCGCCAACTCCGACTCATCGTTCACCACGCGCATACCACGTCCACCGCCGCCCGCCGCCGCCTTAAGCAGCACAGGATACTCCATCGTCGCCGCCAACTCACGTGACTCATCAACGGTGGAGAGTGTTTGCTCGGAACCGGGCATCACCGGCAGTCCAGCATCGCGCATTGCCGCCCGTGCCGCCGCTTTATCGCCCATGATCGCGATAACATCCGGCTCCGGCCCAATGTACGTCAAACCACACTGCTTAATGATTTCGGCAAAGTATGGATTTTCCGATAAAAAGCCATAGCCGGGATGAACTGCGTCACAACCAGAGATCAGCGCGGCGCTGATCAGCGATGGGGCGTGTAGATAGCTTTTGGCGGGTGGCGGCGGACCGATGCAGACCGATTCATCCGACAATCGAACTGCCAGCGAGTCGCGGTCGGCCTCGGAGTAGGCGACAACCGTTCGTACACCCAGCTCGTGACAGGCTCGTACAATCCGCACGGCAATCTCGCCGCGATTTGCGATTAAAACTTTTTCTAGCATATGTTCCAGGCATCAAGCATCAGGCATCGAGCATCAGGCATTCTTGCTGGCTGCTGTGTGCAGAGCCGAAACCTGAAGCCTCAAACCCGAAGCCTTGTCAATACATTGTCATCCCGCCGTCAACGGCGAGTGTTTGGCCAGTGATATATGCGGCAGCATCAGACGCGAGAAACGTGACAATGCTTGCCACATCGTCGGGCTGTCCCAGCCGTCCCAGCGGAATGTTATTGAGCACCGTGTTCTTAATTTCGTCCGACAGAACGCTGGTGATGTCGGTCTCGATGTAGCCGGGAGCGATGGCATTGGCAGTAATGCCGCGCGACGCCATCTCGCGCGCCACGGATTTGGTAAAACCAATCAGGCCGGCCTTTGCCGCGGCATAGTTCGCCTGTCCCGCGTTTCCGGTCAGGCCCACCACCGACGTGATGTTAATGATGCGTCCGCCACGTGCCTTCATCATGGGCCGCATGGCAGCTTTGGTGAGCAGGAACACGCCGCGTAAATTCGTCGACATGACGGCATCCCACTCGTCGTCTTTCATGCGCAACAGCAAATTGTCACGGGTAATACCCGCGTTGTTGACAACAATATCCAGCCGTCCATATGTATCCACCGTCGTCTTGACCAATCGCTCGACTTCCGCGGCCAATGCCACGTCCGCCTGCACCGGCAATGCCGTGCCACCGCTGCTTTCAATCGCCGCGACAACTTCGGCGGCGGCTTCGGCTTGACCACGATAATTGACCACAACCCGCGCTCCGCTGCGGCCAAGCACAAGCGCAACGGCTCGGCCAATGCCCCGCGACGCGCCGGTGACAATCGCGACTTTGTTTGAAAGATCGATCTGCATAAGCCCGATCGCTGCTCCTTTGTTTCGCAGATATGACGCCACACGCAGGGCGACGTATGTTTAGCTTCCCGCCTCGGTTTCCGCTTGTCCATAGCTTCGTGCCACACCGGCCGCGCCAAGCGCTTTTTTGATCGCTGCGCGCCCTTCCTTAAGCGCAAACACTATCTTGCGCCGTTTGGCCCAGCTTTGCATATCCTTTGGCAATCGCTCTGTCCAATGTTTAGATTTGGCGCTGTGAGGATCGAATCGTCGCTGCACCGGCAGCTGCTTTTGACGTTTACCACTCGACCCGGCATCAACCATCGGCAGCACCGGCTCTTCCAAAACCTTGATCGCCTCATCCAGCTCATGCAGCGATGCAAAGGTCCACGGAAACCGATCGACGGTGATCACAAACGTCGCGTAGCCCTTGCCGGGAAACGGCGTCGGACGGGGCGGATTGTAGATCACCGGACTGCCTTCACCACCGCTAACCGCACGATGAACCCAGGGCGTCATCGGCGACATAACAAAATCTCGCGTGTAGTTAATTTTCCACTCAGTCATGTTGCAACAATCAGTGGCAATGGGCATGTCGTAGTTTAAGCGAAATCTCGGCTACGCGCACATTGGCCATTGCTCATATGTTTATGTCATTGTCCAGCCGCCGTCAACTGCCAGCGTTTGGCCGGTAATAAACGAAGCGCCCGTAGAGGCCAGAAACGAAATAGCGTATGCAACCTCTTCGGGCTTGCCGACCCGACGTTGCGCTGCAATGTCCAGGCCGAGCTTTTTCAGCTCCTCGGGCTGCTGCGTGAGCTGGTCCGTCTCGATCAGGCCCGGCGCGACAGCGTTGACCGTAATATTCCACGGCGCAACCTCGCGGGCTAGCGCTCTGGTCAGGCCAAGGATACCACCGGCGGCAGCTGCGTAGTTTGCCTGCGCTACTCCACCAGCCTTGCCTTGTAGCCCCGACACATTAACGATCCGCCCGTAGCGCGCCTTCATCATCGGCTTAATAACTGCCTTACAAGTAAAAAATAAGCTTGTCAGATCAGCGTTAATCACATTATGCCAAGCGCCTAAACTCATCGAACCGATCGGCGCGTTATCCAAGATCGCAGCGTTATTGATAAGCACATCGATTTTGCCCCATCGTTTGGTCGCTGCATCAATAAGTTTCGTAACCTGCGCTTTGTCACGCACATCAGCTTGCTGTGCCCGTACCTCACCACGCATTCCGCTGCAGCTTTCAACGACTTGCTGTGCCGCATCAGCACGCTCACGATAGCAAAACAGCACCTGCGCGTCACGCTCTACGAGCAACCGTACCGTCGCCGCGCCAATCCCTCGCGACCCACCTGTAACCACAACAACCTGTCCTGAAAAATCCATATATCAAGGCTTGGGGTCTGAGGCTCGAGGCTTGAGCTTTCAGCTCTCAGATCTCACCTTTTACCTTTCAACTCGTTGCTTTCCCGTTCTCAGTTCTTCACCCTTGGTCCCCGATTCTCGGTTCTTTGTTCTGATATCCCTGTACTTGGTTCTCTGTTTTGGTTATCGGGCCTTCTCCTCAAACCCTAGGACTCATGCCTCACGCCTTATCACGGCATCACCCAGCCGCCATCAACAACCAGCGTATGTCCATTAATGTACGAGGCCTCGGGCAGTGCCAGGAAACGCACAGCAGAAGCAACTTCTTCAGGACTGCCAAAGCGCCCCAGTGGAATTGCATTCAGCGCCCATTCCAGATGCTGCTTCGATACATCGCCGATCATATCGGTCTCGATATAGCCGGGAGCGACTGCATTAACCGTGATTCCATTCGGCGCAACTTCACGTGCCAGATCCTTGGTCAGCGCAATCAGCCCCGCCTTTGCCGCGGAGTAGTTGACTTGACCAACATTGCCGGTAAGCCCCGAAAGCGAAGATACATTCACGATTCGGCCATAGCCCTGCTGCTCCATCGTCGGCAGCACCGCTTGCACGCACACAAA
>JASKZZ010000411.1 GCA_030147335.1 Herpetosiphonaceae bacterium
GCCTTCCTTAGCATCGTCGTCGCTATCTCCCGGTACGCTTACCTTAACCTTAAGCGACTCCGGCATGTTGCGCTGGCCCATACGTACCTGCACTACGCCGCCTTGCCCCTCGGTTGCGGTCGCTGGCAATGTCATGGAAAGTGTTACATCGACAGGACTGTTCGCCTTAAGGTTGAATGCGCCAGCGGGCGAGACCTTCACAATTTGGCTCAGGCCCTCTGTGACCCGCAGCGTGACGTTTTGAACATCGACGTTGCTCGTCAGCTTGACGGTTACCGTCGCAGATTGGCCGGGCGTCAATGTTTGCTCGACGCGCTTCATTGACCAGCTAAGCCGAGCCTTGGCTGGTTTAGCCTTTTCTTTGCCCTTACCTTGTGGACCTGGCGCAGCCAGCGATGCCGTAGCTGTGAATACCATCAGCGTGAACAGTGCAAACGAAATGAGCAAACGACGTGAGCGAACCATGAGCAGACTCCTTTATAGGACGTGAGGTTATGTACAGCTACTAAACCGTTTGAAAATCGCGAAGGGTACTGGTACCCTGGTACTCATTTCGATCCATTTTTCACACATGCTTGGTCATTGGCGGCACGGTACCGCAGAGCTTTCAAGCACAAAAAACAGGAACGACCACGAAGGTCGTTCCTGTTTCTACGCTAGCTGCTGAATTATATTGCTAGCACTTCGTCCTGTACATGTTCGTGCGCGTGATACGACGAGCGTACCAATGGGCCCGACTCAACATGCTTGAAGCCACGTCGGAGTCCTTCCTGCTTCAGAAACGCAAACTCGTCCGGCGTATAATAGCGATCAAGCGGCCAGTAGTCGCTGGTTGGTGGAAGATACTGTCCAATCGTCATCACATCCACATCCACGCTGCGCAAATCATCCATGACCTGCAGCACCTCGTCGATTGTCTCGCCCGCGCCAACCATGAGCCCACTCTTGGTTCGTAGCTGCGAGTCGTAACGACGCGCCCGATGCAGCAAAATCAGGGACTGCTCGTAGGTCGCTTTGGGCCGAAAACGTGGAAAAACACGCTTCACAGTCTCAATATTATGGTTAAGCACGTCGGGTCGCGCGTCTAGCACAATCTGCAAGGACGGCGCATCGCCCATAAAGTCTGGGATCAACACTTCGACGTTGCAGCCGGGCAGGTATTCGCGGATCAAGCGAATCGACTCGGCAAAAATATGCGCTCCACCATCGGGCAGATCGTCGCGGTTGACCGAGGTTAATACTGTATGACGCAGCCGCAAATGCTGGACAGCACGCGCCACGCGCTCCGGTTCCTGCTCGTCCAGTGCCTTTGGCTTGCCCTTGCCAATCGCGCAGTAACGGCATCCGCGTGTGCAGGTATCGCCCAGCAGCAGAAATGTAGCTGTACGAAAGTTCCAGCATTCACCGATATTGGGACAGCGCGCTTCTTCACAGACCGTATGCAACCCCAGCTCGCGCATCAAGCCATAAACGTCCTCGTAGTTTTCTCCCGCCGGCATTCGAGCCTTAAGCCACGGAGGACGCTGCGCACGTGTTTTTGGCTGCTCTACCAAACTAATATCTGCCATGTTTTCCTCATATCTTCACAAACTGGGCAAGTGCAACAAAAGATGATGTTAAGTTACCCTAGAGCGAAATCGTGTTGCGCATTTGAGTCGGCGGCTTCGGTCATTGCTGCGCCGAACACCTCGCCAAATGCCGTCTTGGTTCGCTCTACGACTTGATCCAGCGGCACATCTCGCCCCAGCAGCCGCGCGATTGAGCTAACGCCCTTGTCGCGAATACCGCATGGCACAATTTTAGCGAAGTAACTCAGATCCGTCACGACATTGAGCGCGAAGCCATGCTGGGTAATGCCATGCACGTCAACTTTGGTGCCAATCGCCGCAACCTTGGTATCGCCCACCCACACGCCCGTCAAATGCCGCACTCGTCCGGCGTCTAGCCCATAACTGGTGATAACCCGGATCAGCACGTCTTCCAGCGCACGCATGTACCGCACCGCATCCAACGTGTACTCGCTCAGCCGCAGGATTGGATAGCCGACAAGTTGGCCAGGACCGTGATATGTTACATCGCCGCCGCGATCAACATCCGCCACCGAGATACCAGCAGCTTCCAACTCATCGCGCGGCACCAGCAGATGCTCATGCGCTCGTCGTCCACGGCTACCAAAGGTGTACGTATGCGGATGTTCAAGCAGCAGCAGTGTATCGCCAACCAGGTCGGCTGCACGCTGTGCCGCCAGTTCTTTTTGTAGCGCCCAGGCATCGGCATAATCGACCCGGCCAAGCCACTGCGCCTGACAGTGATGTTCCATATCTTTGTATTATACGCCCGAGTACGAATTATCGTTGCTGCGTTGTATAGCCTCAGCCGATCAACGGAATAATATCCATGCCCTTTTTGCCAAGCTTGACATGCGGAATAACTGCCGGTGGTGTAAATGCGGGAACACGCGATCCAGCTGGCGCGGGCGAAGTCGCAGCCCAGTCAAAATACGTTTCATCAAGCGCGCCGTTGAAATACACATGCACGACCTGATTATTGGTTACGCGGTTGAGTGCGTCCCAAACTTCATTGTCGTCGGTTGAGTGCACAACCAACATGCCATGCTCCGGCTGAAACTCATCTTCACCAGGAGGAATAACAAAGCCAAGCCATTCGTTCGGGTAGAGCTGCTCAACAGCCGAAATCAGCTCAACGCGGCCCTTCTCAACGATACCCGTGTAGGGACAACCACAGTCGCAGTCAATGCCGCACTGTCCAACGCTGCAAGAGTCGCCGCCACACTGCTTGTTGCCGCCGTGTGCAGCTGTGGTTAACTGTATCATTACCGGCATACGCGGTAGCCTTTCCTTTATTATGTATAGCATCTTACCGCACAGCCGTCCAATTCTCAAATCAACGCAGCGCAAGGTTATTACTTAAACCTTGCGCTCCAGCATGGTCTCTTTGTCAACAAGATCAGCAGTCTACCGTTGCCCAGCTGTTAACTCCCTGGTCAAAACACGATGAGCAAATTGCAGCAGCAGCTCTTGATGCTCGATTGATTGTTCAACCACATACGAGCCATGACCCGCTTCAAACCAATGCACCTCAATCGGCTTGCCTAGCTCGCGCATCTTTGCTTGGTACATCCGCATCGGACGCGGTGGGCATCGGCTATCGTTGCTGCCTTGAATCACCAGCACCGGCGCTTGTACCTGCTCAACATAGGTAATCGGCGAGCTAGCAGCATACAGTTCGGGCTTTTCATCGGGTGTGCCGCCGAGCAGCGCCAGCAAATAGCCCTTAAGCGTTTCGGCGCTGTCCTCGTACTGCACCGCCCAGTCGGCGATCGCAATACCGGCAAGACCGCCAGCCCAAAGCTCCGGGCGTTTTCCAAGCGCTTGCAGCGTTAAGTAGCCGCCATAGGACCAGCCCGTTAACAAAATTTGATTGGGATCACTAATGCCTTCGTGAACCAGCCAGCGATGCGCCGCCGCCATATCCTCAACTTCCCAATGGCCAAGGTCGCCCCAGATTTGCTGCTCAAACGCGCGTCCAAACGTTGTTGAGCCGCGATAATTGATGGTTACAAACGCATAGCCGTGATCGAGCCAGGCCTGTGCACCTGCCGAAAAATACTCCATCATTACTGCTGTCGGACCACCATGCGTATCAAGGATCGTTGGAAATGGCCCTTCGCCGTCGGGCAGCGAAAGCCAACCCTGAATTGGGGTGCCATCCGTTGATGGAAACGTGATTGAGCGCCATGGGCGGCTAGACGGAATGTCGTCCGGCTGCAGCACCGTGCGAACCTGTTTGCCACTATGAGCATCCAGTGCGATCAATTGTGGTGGATGAGTCGAGTTTTGCCAGTGAGCAAAAATTTCGCCATCTGGCCCAAAATACACACCTTCGTACACGCCAACGGGATGATCGAGCCGGCGCACTGTGTTATCCGCCACATGGTACACATACAGCTGCTGCACCGCCTGTCGATATTGGCAGAGCAGAATATGCTGCCCGTCCGCCGACCAATCTTCGGGCTGTACCTCGCCCTCGACACCATCAAGCAACAGATCAAAACGCTCACCCGTGCGTGGATTCCATAGCAATGGACGCGCATTTCCGGTTTGGTCCGACGTAGCTAGAATACGAATATCGTCCGGCAGCGGCGAAAACATATTCATCTGGATGCTAGTTTCAACGCCATCACTCAGCTCGGCAATGTGCTGCCCGCTCCGCAGATCAAGCGCTGCCAGCTTGAAATGCAAGCCGCTCGTGCCTTGTGGAAAGGCGACTACCGCAATTGAGCCATCCGACGACAGTGATGGCCCGAGCATCAACTTGTTGGTCTGGAACACCGGCTGCGGCTCGCTGATCGATCCGTCTTCTAAAGGTAACGAATACAGCTGAAACCCGTTGTCGTTCGCAATTGATAGACCGATAACGCTGTTGGACCGGTTGATGCTTAGGCCCCACGACGCGTACAGCGGCATATCCGGCGTTACATCCTCAGAGGGACCTCCCGCAAACGGAACGCGGACCCAATGTCCAATCTCGTTGCCCTGCTGATCATCAAGATAATGAATCCATTGTCCGTCGGGCGAGATTACGCCACCCACAACACCCGACACCCGATTAGTAAGCTGACGCAGCTCGCCTGTTGCGACATCCCACGCATAGAGCTGGGATACGCCGGTACGGTTACTTGACGCCATGCCGCGCCGTGGATTGGCCTTCGCGATTTGCGTCGATGTTGTTGTACGACGAAAGCGCTGCTTCCATGAAGCATCGGCCTCGAGACGAGGAGCTTGCAGCATAACTACTCCTAAATTGCAAAATCAAGAAAAACAAGCAACGCGCACTTGTTGAAACATCAGTCCGCCGCGACCGGCCAGTGAAACCACGTCACAAAGAAATGCTCAACAATTTGCGTGCCGATATACCCTTGCTCGACGCAGCGATCAACCGAGCCTACACCATAAGCATCAGCAACAAAGTCGGCACATATTTGCATACCTAATCCTGAGCCGCTAGTAGTAAAGCCGCCCTTGAATAGTTGATTCAACTGTTCACCAAACTGTCCACCAAGCAGTGCCTCATGCTCCGGTCGTATTTGATTGTAGATAACAAAGCGAACGTTGTGGTCGTCGGCAAGCGGAAAGATCGAAAGATACACACGATTATCTGCTGTGTGCCGCACCGCGTTGTTGATCAGGTTATACAGCACACGATCGAGAGCAGCGAACTCAATACAGCGCTCTGAAATGTTGCCTTCAAACTCACAGTCGAGCACGATCTGAGCGGTGGCATTTTGAAGCTTATGAACTGCCTGGCTCCATTTCTCAACCAGGAGGCGAACACTATGCGCGTGCTGCATCAGATCACGCTGATATAGCGCTTCGTCCAGGTCTGGAACGGCATTCCGCATCATCTTAAGATGATCACGCGTCAGAAAAAACATGCGAAGCAGCTCGGTCGACTTTACCATACCCATTTCAAAGAGCTGCACGCTGATCACCAGGGCAACGAAACTGCCACCTTTAATGTCATGAATAACAGCTTCAAGTCGATGCGTGTCGTGAACTTCAATGGTTGCGCTGCCAAACAGCTGCATATCCTTAACAACCTGACTCCAACCCACTTGTTCAAGCAGCTGGCGCACCTCGGTCCAACCATCCAACCCG
>JASKZZ010000424.1 GCA_030147335.1 Herpetosiphonaceae bacterium
CGAGCTATGGTTCGGCACCAGATCGAGCAGCACCTTGATATTGCGCTGATGCGCCTCGTGCAGCAAGCGGTCAAAGTCGGCCAGCGTGCCAAACAGTGGGTCGACATCGACATAGTTCGCGACATCGTAGCCGAAATCGGCCATCGGCGACGGAAAAATCGGTGATAGCCAGATCGCGTCGATGCCAAGCCATGCCAGATAGTCGATTCGGCTCGAAATACCACTCAGATCGCCGGTTCCGTCACCGTTGCTGTCCATAAAGCTACGTGGATAGATTTGATACACGATACCGTTTTGCCACCACAAATGCTCTGTCATTAGATGCCTTCTCCTCGCACAAGCAGACCAAATGTCTGCGTCTGGCTTGCAATGATACACAGCACCTGTATTACCGGCAAATGTGAGATTTTAGTGGTATGGCGGTTGCAACAGGACGGTTCGTAACGTGTAAATAATTGAAAGGCAGCTTATGACTGACCAGCCAACGCAGCGACAACATATGGATGCGGAAGACGCCGAGCGGCTACAGCAATCAATTGATACTGCGCAAGGCCCAGGCCCCGTACTCGACCAGAACGCGCCGGAGCCAATGCCGTTGTTTAGTGAGAATGAGCGCGCCGGTCAGGAGCTGCCGGCGAGTGCAATTGATCCGGCGGAGTTTGCGGAACTAAGCCAGCGGGCCGGCGAGGAGCTGGATCATGTGCGGCCAATCGGTGACGGCGACGATCTTGGCGTAGCTGGTCGTG
The DNA here is from genome assembly GCA_030147335.1 of Herpetosiphonaceae bacterium. GTDB lineage: Bacteria > Chloroflexota > Chloroflexia > Chloroflexales > Kallotenuaceae > LB3-1. The sequence continues at coordinate 747 of JASKZZ010000424.1, forward strand.
CTGCTCAGGGCGAGATCGACGTCGAATAGCAAAAAATGGCAGCAGATCAATTCTGCTGCCATTTTTATGTGCTTGTGACACCTACATGATTACACGTCCAGGTTACGCACCTCAACCGCATGCGTCTGGATAAAGCGCTTGCGCGGTGGAACATGGTCACCCATCAGCATCGTAAACGTTTCATCGGCTTGTTGAGCGTCATCCATCGTCACCTGCAAGATGATGCGATCGACTGGATTCATCGTTGTCGACCACAGCTGCTCGGGATTCATCTCTCCCAGGCCTTTGTATCGCTGTACAGTAGCCTTCTTGCGATCATCGGCGCTTAGCGTTGCAAGATATTCGTCGCGTCCACGGTCAGAAAAGACATACTTCTCGGTCTTAGCGTGCGCGACGCGATACAACGGCGGCTGCGCGATGTATAGGTGACCACTCGTGATTAGTTCACGCATATGGCGGAAAAAGAACGTCAGTAGCAGGGTCCGAATATGGGCGCCGTCAGTATCGGCATCGGTCATGATAATGATACGATGGTAACGCAGCTTCGCCAGGTCCATGATGTCGCCAATGCCAATGCCCATCGCCGTGATCAGCGCTCGAATCTCGTTGTTGCCGAGCATTCTGTCCATGCGCGCACGCTCAACGTTCAAGATCTTGCCACGCAGCGGCAGAATTGCCTGGAAACGGCGGTCGCGGCCTTGCTTAGCACTGCCACCTGCCGAGTCACCCTCGACAAGATACAGCTCACAGCGCGCCGGATTGTTGTCCGAGCAGTCTGCTAGCTTACCGGGCAATGAAAAGCCTTCCAGAGCGCTCTTGCGAACGGTGTCACGCGCTTGCTGCGCAGCTTTACGGGCACGCGCGGCAAAAATTGTCTTTTCAACAATACGCTTAGCATCGGCTGGGTTTTCTTCGAGATACGCTGCGAACGCATCACCGACCGTAGTCTCGACTGCCGTCTTTGCCTCGGGATTGACCAACTTTTCCTTGGTCTGCGACGAGAACTGCGGATCGATCAGCTTTACGCTGATTACCGCCGTCAAGCCTTCACGCACATCATCGCCCGACAAGTTTTCTTCTTTTTCCTTGAGAATACCCTTGGCGCGAGCGTAGTTATTGATGATACGCGTCAACGCGGTGCGGAAGCCGGTCAGGTGCGCGCCACCATCTGTGTTGTTAATGTTGTTGGCAAACGCATACACCCCTTCGCGGTCGTAGCTATCGGTGTATTGCAGCGCAATTTCGACATTGACGTTCTCGACCGTGCGCTCAACATAAAACGGCTGCTTGTGCAGAATGTCTTTCTCCTTATTCAGATGGCGCACAAACGACTTGATGCCACCCTCGAAGTAGAACGACGTTTCCAGGTCCTCGCGCTCATCCAAAAAGCGAATGCGTAGTCCCTTGGTGAGATAGCACATTTCGCGGAATTTCTGCGCGAGCGGCTTGTAGTTGTAGTCGATTTCCTTAAAAATCGTGATGTCGGGCATGTAGCGCACGTATGTCCCGGTCTGGTCAGTTTCGCGCACGGGCTTGACTTTGCCTGTCGGAATGCCGGTCTTGTAGCTTTGCTTCCAGACCTGATTGTTCTGACTGACTTCGATATACATCCACTCGCTAAGCGCGTTAACAACCGACAAACCTACGCCGTGCAAACCCGCCGACACTTTATAGCCACCATCGCCAAACTTACCACCGGCATGAAGCACTGTTGCAGCAAGCTCCATAGCGGATTTATTGTGCTTTTTATTGATGCCGACCGGAATACCACGGCCGTTATCATGCACCGAAATTGAATTATCTTTGTAAATTGTGACGGTGATAGTGTCGGCATGACCTGCCAGCGCTTCATCGACCGAGTTATCCACCAGCTCACGGATCATGTGATGCAGGCCGTTAATATCGGTCGGCCCAATATACATGCCCGGTCGCTTGCGGACAGCTTCAAGTCCTTCAAGCACCGTGATCTGATCGGCACCGTAGGTTTGATTTGTTGCAGAAGCGGTTGCCATTAACGTGTTTCCCCTTTTGAATAAACTCCGGCTCAGTTACGGTTGCCGTCCAATACGGCTTAGACGGTCTCGGTAAAAAATAAGGTGTGCCGCTGCAAGACCAGTGCTAATATACGCGCTGCCTGCAATGGCGATGGCCAAGCCAATGGTTGTGGTTGCTAGCGGCTGCCACACCAAGCTCATACCCTCCAGAATGACCCAGCTGACAAGAAACAACGCTGCAGCGCTCCAAAATGAGCGCTGTACAATATACAAGCTCGACAACAAAGCCCGTAGTGGCCCTTGGTCAGTGATAACCACCGCGTCAAACGAGAACGACGCAGTGAAAAACAGCCAGATCAGCAGCGCCAAAGTGGCTAATACCAGTAGCTGTGCGAGCAAAGGGCTGAGCAGCAGCGCAAAGGTAATCACCAGTGACAAGGGCACAACAATGACCAGCCCAATCCCAATAAATACGGATGCAATGACCACGATTACGCCAAAACCCCGTAAACACCGCCGCAGCCATGAGCCTGCCTGCGCATCGCGAACAACGTCGGCTAATGTAACGAGATAGATCGACGTACAGAACAAGCCACCCAGCAGTGCAAGCAGTTGTATGCCGAGCAGTACGGCTAGGTTGTCGATGACCCATACAGGCGGCTGAATTGGCGGATTCGGCAAGTTAAGCGCCGGTGTCAGCACATTAATATACTTGGGCGCGAACAGGTTCGTTTGTCGTGGCAGCCCCAGCTGTCCTAGATCGAATGGAATACGCTGCGTACCGACTGTTTGCCAGAGTTGCAGCGCCTCGGCATCCAGTGTTTGCTGTCCAAATGTTTGGCTCATGTCTACAAACTGTTGGACAATTGGCTGTACGTTAAGCCGTGGACCAAGCCAGTACAAGACATCGAGCACAACCGGAATGATCAACACCCACAGGCGGCGATTAACCACTCCAAAACCGAGACTGATTGTCTCAACTAGGGAGGGCAGACGAACCGATTTTGAGGCGTTCATATGCTGCATACCGTACATAATTATACCACGTGGCACCTGTAAAAACCACTGCTTGACAGAACATTGGTGCGACTGCTATACTGCCCTAAATCGCACATTTTTGCTGAAATGCACACCGTATGTCACAATGAACGGTGGTGCCCGAAAGGAATCTACCGATGGACGGTTTGTCAGACAAACAGCAGAAAATATATCGCTACATCCAGCAGTTCATGCAGGATAATGGCTACCCGCCTGCAATCCGCAACATCCAAAATGATCTTGGTATTTCTTCCACGTCGGTAGTTGCGTACAACTTGAAAAAGCTGGAAGAGCGCGGCATGCTGACCCGCGATGCAAAATTTGCTCGTGGTATCAAGCTGCCTGCGGCTGAGGTCGAGGCCACGCCAATGATTGCGAACGCAATGCGTCGCGTTGGTCTGGTCGGTACCATTTCGGCAGGTTCGCCAATTCCGGTGCCGGATCAAGGCGAACACGATGAGTTTGTCGATGTGCCCGGCGATCTGATTCCCGAGCGCTTGCAGGACGTGTACGCGCTGCGAGTTCGTGGTAACTCGATGATCGATGCGCTGATCGCTGACGGCGACCTTATTCTGATGCGCTACACGCAGCAGATCGAGAACGGACAAACCGCTGCTGTGCGCGTGATCGACCGCAACGAAGTGAC
>JASKZZ010000462.1 GCA_030147335.1 Herpetosiphonaceae bacterium
TGGCCCACGACAAACTGCATCAGTGCCGACAGATCAGGATCATTTGCCTCACGTACATCGCGCTGAACCTGTTCTAAATGCTGGAGCCGTTCACGAATGATTTGGAGCGCCGAGTTGTAGGTTTGCTCCTGACTGAGCAGCTGCTGCTCACGCAACCGTCGTTGACGAACATAATTATAAATACCAAAGCCAGCGCTAATCATTGAAACCCCAATGATCGGCACGCTCATCCAAAGGTTGCCGCGCTGCCCACCACGCGCCACAAGCGCCACGATATACATAATTGCCGTTACGATTGGCAAGATCACCATTGCAAGCTGCATGGTGACGCCGCTCATAGTGGACTGTGGTGGTGCTGGAATTTCAATTTCCTCACGGGGCAGAACACGAATGATGCGTGGTGGCCGGTTGAATAAATTCTCGACATCACTAACTATGTCATCAGGCTCGACCGGCAAGGTATCAATGTGGGCATTGGCTACGGCAACCATCGTTTATCCTATGCGCTGAGATAAGAAGAAACAGGCAGAATGGGAGCTATCCTGCCTGTTTGTGGGCTGGCTTCTAGCCGCCAAACGCCTGGTCGGCAGCTTCAAACTCGTCAGCCTCACGGCGTAGGCCAACCGCAAGACGTTCTAACTCGGTCATGAGTGTTTGCAACTGCTGGCACCAAACCGACCATTCATTGTCGAACTGGCCACGGCTGCTGCCATTCCACTGAGCGGCAACTTCACCAACGGCGGAGTTGAGCCGACCAAACTCACTCTGCCCGATGGTATCGCGGCAAGCATCGAAAACTCCAGCGGTCATGCGTGCAACTTCGGGATCAAGACTCTTAACGGCCATGATGATGAACTCCTTGATAAAATTGTGGATAGTTGATATATATGCGAACAACCAACGGACGATAAATTCTTACTATGTTTTGTAGTATTAGAAGCAACCTCTTTGCTTTGTGCGAACACATGATGTACCAGCGGTATAACTAGCTCCACAGAGGAGAGCAGAAGAAAGCTAGGCGGGAAGGATTATTTCAATGGGCCAACCGTCACGGCCCAACACGAGGGTTGTTGAGCACGATAACTGTACGGTCATACCTTTGGTGAGAGCCTGGTGATGGATATACGTATAATCGTAGGCATGGAGCAACCAGTGTGTTCCCTGAGCCGTAATCATGCAGTGCTGCTTGCGACTAACCGCGTGGAGCCGCGAGCGTAATCCCGCGAAGCTTCGGGTATTTTCAAGAGCAACAACACGAGCCGGTAAGGACCGAAGCAGAAACGCGCGGTCCAGATGCAGACCATCACTCGGTATGTCTACAACACAGTTTGGAACAAGCTGTATTCGGCAGGAAGGCGGTATTGCGGCTACAGACATCTGTTTGGCAGATGCCGAAGCTTTGGGAAGGATTGACACCCACCAGGGCGCTCGGAGATTGGCCAGATATAGCTGTTCGCCTTCAATAATACGCGCTTGAGCAATGGTACGCTTCCGTGCAAGGAGTGGTTCGCGATGACCCGCCGCAGCCTTGAACAACATATATTCAATGACATTGTTCGCAGCATCACTTTCGGGTAAAAGGTCGCCCAGCTGTTCTTTGATCTCAGAAACAACGTCGCCGACGAGCTGATCAGCATCAACCTTGAAGGTTTTATGATCTGTCTCGCTCCACCAAACATCGAATCGTACCGGGGGCATATAAAATCTTTCTTAAGAATCGTAGTAAGGCAGAAAGGACAACAAGCAAGCAAGGGTAGACGGGCACGAAGGACATGGGCGGCATCAACACACTGAACAACGGTTACAGGTGGTGATCTGAACAAAGCACAGATCATAAACTGCAAGAACCGCAACAACTGCCGATGCTGATAGCAGTGGGCGCAGAACAGGTTGGATTGCGAAGGACAAAACTGGATGGTTGTGGTGTAGGGCGGCTTGCTTGGCCTGATTAGGAGTTGCAGAGGCTAGGCACTACTGATTGTCGTACGTTGTGTTTTGATGTATTAGTGCGACCATTGAAAGATACATTAGCACGCAAAACTCGTCTAGTGTCTGTCAGGTCATTAACGACCTCACATGTAGAAGACCGGGAAGTAGTACCAAAGTGCCACTTCCTATGTTTGGCTCCCATGAGCAACGCGAAGCAGCGAATCGAGAATATGGATGTATGTCTCATACACAGTGGAACCAGGACGACGCGGCAACGTGTTCGCAATCAAGGGTACTGCCCTTGTCGTCCTGGTTCTGTCCTCACCAGTTCCGGCTAGGCTATTGCAAGCGCGACGGCACCAGCGAGAAGATCGCTGCGGACGACGAAGATGCGATTGTGCCATGGATCGTCGAAGGCAAGCGCATGGTCGTCTTCGGTGCATGTGACGTTTGCTCCCTGCAATCGGCCAGAAAAGTTTCCCTTTGCCACATCGTTGGGTACCGCAATCGTGAACATGCGCAGGCCGGCGGCATCTGCGACAGGCTGCGGCGCGCCTCTGGTTGACCATGTATTCAGCCCGATGTGATGATGATAACCACCTGCTGACACAAACAGCGCTCCCGGCCAACGCGCAACAACATCAAAGCCGAGCACCCCATGGTAGAAGGCTTCCGCCTGTTGAATATCAGCGACCTGGAGATGCATATGGCCGATGCCCGTTCCGGCGGCTAGACCATTTTGGGAACGACCATCACGCTCTGCATCCTGCAGCAAGCCTGCCAGATCAACCGGGTCCGATGCCATTGCAACCTGCCCATTGGTCCAACTCCACTGGTCACGTGGACGGTCGCAATATATTTCGATGCCATTATTGTCGGGATCGGATAAATACAGCGCTTCACTGACAAGGTGATCAGAGGCCCCATCAAGCGGGTAACCGGCGGTAACAAGTTGTCGCAGCGAACGTCCTAGATCGAGACGACTAGGCACAAGGATTGCGAAATGAAACAATCCTGTGGTACGCGATGACCGGGGACGCGCACCAGGCTGTTCCACCAACACCAGCAGCGGTGTTGCTTCAACGCCAAGCACGGCAACGCCGGTCTGTTGTTGGAGCACGCCAAAGCCCAACACCTCGGTATAAAACTGCACCGAGCGCTCAAGATCGGCGATGGTGAGGGCCGTCCAGCCAATGGTTGTCGCCGGATCGAGCCGATTGGCAGGTTGCGGGGATATTTGGTTCATACGCTTTCCTTGTTTGGACTGTTTATTGTATTGCATCAAGCACTTACGTGTACACCGCTACCACAATGTTGCTGCCAGCCGGTTTCCGGTGCATCCTTTAAACTACTAACTCAGGCAAGATCAACCATCTCGTGAATATTGCCGCGCACGGTAACTTTGGTCAGCGCACGATCTTGCGGCACGACCCGCATCGGCAGTCCACCCTTGGGCTGGAGCGTAATCGTCACTTGACGATCAACCCGCGTTGCCGGCAGTAACGCCATGCGGAAACGCTGATGCAGCATCGCCAGCGTCAGCTTAAGCTCCATCATCGCAAACGACCAGCCAATACACATACGCGGCCCTGCGCCGAAGGGGAGATACTCGTACGGTGACGGATCAATTGTTTCCCAGCGCTGCGGCATGAACCGCTGCGGATCTTCATACAGCTCGGGAATACGATGAGTAATGTATGGGCTGTAGGTAACTGCCGCGTGCTTGGGCAGATCATACGGTCCGAGCTTGAACGGCGCGGTGCTCAAACGCTGACTTGCGCTAACCGGCGGCAAAAGGCGCATACTTTCTTTGACCACCCGCTCAAGCAGTGGCAGTCGTCCCAGCTGCTCCACGCTTGGGGCATCGCCATGCAGCACGCTATCAAGCTCGTCAAGCAAATCCGACGCGATATGCGGGTGCTGCGCTAATAAGAAGAGGGCCCAGGTCAACGCATTGGCGCTTGTCTCATGGCCGGCGATAAACAAGATCGCTGCCTGGCCAATCAGTTCGGCATCAGTCAACGCCGTACCGTCCTCATCGCGAACGGAAATCAACGTTGCCAACACGTCGCGGTGCTCGTCGCTGTGCGCTCGCTTGTGCTCGATAATTGCCTTGATCTCAGCTTCAAGCTGCTCCGACACCTGCAGCACACGGCGATACCCCGTTCCGGGCAGGTTATATGGCAGCAACGTAATTGATGGCGCGGCATTCGCCTTAATCCAGCGCTCCATCTTGTAGCCAATGCTGTCCGCATCGGCAGTCGCATCAACACCAAACAGCGTTTGACTTGCAATCATCAGGGTTAGCTGACGCAACTCATGCGCAATGTCGAGCACGTCGGCACGCCCAGCTTTTGTCTGCCAGCCGTCAAGCATTCGTTGAATAAGCGTTACCATCTCATCGCGATAGCCTTCGACCTGCTTGCGATGAAAGGCGGGCTGCATCAATCGCCGCTGCTGCTTATGTCGCGCCCCATTCATCGTCAGCAAGCCGGTACTTGTACGGTACCACGCGCTATCACGTGGCGCTGTGAGGCCAACCGAGTTGAAGTCGAGTGAACTGTTGTGGAAGAGCTGCGGATCGGTGAGCAGTTGCTGATTGTAACGTGGTCCAAACGCCAAAACGGCACGTCGATCGTTTGCGGCTAAGGCGACAATCGGGCCATAGGTCTGGTACACGCGTGTCATAGCGCCAATCGGATCGCGCAGAAACGGAATAACATTCGCGCGCCAACCTATAACTGGCAACCCACGCGGACCTGGTACTGTTGTTGAAGAAATAGCCGTTGCCATACAACGCCTCCAATACATACATCATCTCATTTTATGGTATGTGAATTTTGCCACAAG
>JASKZZ010000475.1 GCA_030147335.1 Herpetosiphonaceae bacterium
GTAGATAATACTGATGAAAAGCTTGATCCGCTCGAAACTGCGAGCCGACGGCGCTAAAGGTTGCGAGGAGTAGATTTTCGCGCAGCGCCGCTGTGGGCTGTCCCGAAACTTGCGCGTCTTCGCCCATCCAGTCGTTGACCAACTGATTGACGTGCTCAATGTACCGTAACTCGTTGTTGCCATCGGTTGATGGCGCGTAGATCGGAATCGCTTTTTCCACAGTATCCAGCCCTCGCTGATTGATGTAGCGCTCGTTGATGCGCTCGCACCAGTCGCGCAGACCATCCTGCCAACTGCGAAAGATGGCGAAGCTGCGTGGATGCGTTCCGACCACCCGCGATGGATTGACCGGCGTTCGTACATTGCCCCAATTGAGTGTTTCTACTGCCACGCCGCGCGTGCCAAAAACCGACTCGTGCGCGAAAAAGCCGAGCGCGACAGCTGGGTCGATGCCGCTGCTGACAATAATATCGTAGCACTCTCCGCCAATTCCGGTACAGGGCGAGCGGTAACGTTCCAACACCCGGACAAATTGGGCACGCGAAATACGGGGCTGATTGCGAAACGTGAGCGGCATACATCTACCTCCAAGGGTTAGAAGTTACAGGGTAGCGACGACGAAGCAGTGCGGTTGTCACACTGCTCGTCAATCGCTAGTTGCTGTTGCCTGATTACTGGTTACGCAAAATAATATCACGCCGCCTAAAGGAGCTTAATGCAAGACTTAGCAGCAAGACAGTCAGGGCAAATTGGGCGATTGGAATTGCGATGGCATTACCCGTAAACTCACGGGTGGTGGCTAGTCGAAATCCGGCAATTGCAGGGTAAACAAGCAAGCTGAACAATGACTGCAATGGTCGAATGTACGAGTAGATTGGCGACAGGTGCCAGGCCTGACTATACAGCGCTACGGCCAGTACGGCCAGCACAACTAGCCGCAACGTGTTTGACAACACCATTGACGATAGCAGCACCATCAGGGCTGCAAGCAGAGCAACATTGAGCAGCAGCGGAACGATGCCTTTGAGCAACTCAGTGAGTGGGAAGGCAAAAGCATTCTGAAACACGAGCGTGCTGTACAACAACGTCACGACCGTTACTAGCAGAAACATGGCGCTTACGATAAGTATGGCGCTCAGGTAGTAGCCCAACAGGTAACCGCTGCGTCCAAGGGGTCGGGTTACAATGGTGTAGCCTTGTGGACGTTCTCCCAGGCTGAGCAGCGCCGCAGTGGTGTAGAGCGACAGCAGCAGGGTAAAGATGCCCGTGAGCGAGAAGAACTGGCTGGGCTCGACCGGAAACTGGCGCAAGAATAGCGTCCAAAACAGCATGGCCGCAATGATTTCAATCAAGATACGCCCGCTCCGAATATACTCTGTGAGCGTAAAGCGGGCAAAGGTAAAGATACGACGTAGCATCAGCATTAACGATCCTCGATCAACGTTTCCAGCAGCTCTTCCGACGTTTCGGGCGTTGGCGGCGCTTGGGCTGTATCAGACTTTGCTTGCTGCACGGCCTGAAGATAAAATTGTTCAAGCGCATCCGCTTCCGGTACCACCGATTGCACCGCAACACCATCATCAAGCAGCTGCCGCAGGACCATTTCGAGCAGCACATCGGATGTTGGAAACAGTGTGATCGTGGCATGATCAGTGCGGATTTGAGGACTTATGCGTAGCAGCGCATTGGCCGTGTCAAGCGGCAGGTCGGCAACTGTGATGGTTACGGTTTGACCTTGTGACCTCAGTTCCGCTAGATCGGCTGTTTGACTAATCCGGCCATTCACGAGCACACCAATACGATCGCACAAACGCGCAACATCGGTAAGTTGATGCGTGCAAAGAAAGATGGTGTGTCCTGCTTGCCCAAGCGTGCGGAGCAGCGTTGCCATCTCGCGCTGTCCGCCGGGATCAAGTCCCGACGCCGGCTCATCGACAATCAATAAATCCGGCTCGTGCAGCACAGCCTGGGCAATACCAATCCGCTGTAGCATGCCCTTCGAATATGTGCCGATACGGCGATCCGCTGCCTGTTCGAGTCCCACCATCTCCACAACGGCATCGATGCGATCATGCAGCCGCTTGCCACTGAGATCAGACAGCCTTCCCAAATACGATAAATATTCACGTCCACTAAACTGGGCATGATAGCGGGGTCGCTCGGGCAAATAGCCGATCCGCCCAATCAGTTTTTCGCGGTCCTCAACACCAAATACCCGTACCGTGCCGTCATCCGGCTTAAGCAGGCCCAAAATAGTATGCGTTAGCGTAGTTTTTCCGGCACCATTCGGGCCGAGCAAGCCGAAAATGTCGCCCTTCGCGACTTCAAGCTCAATCCCGCGTAGTACCTGGAGCGATCCATAGGCTTTATGCAAGTGGCTAATATATATTGCTTGGTCGGACATTCCGTCGCCTTATATCAATAGTTACTGTGGCTAATAATACTGCACCGTGTATAAGGGGTCAATCACACGGCTATGTAATGGGATAACAACGGATCGTGATTGTAAGCTACGCTTGATACATTACAGTTTTATATCGCTGTTCGTATGATGTTCGATGGTATTGCTCTTGCTCCGCAATAAAGCCAGATGTAGGGATGCGTAGTTCTTGTTTTCGCGCCGAAAAACTTGGTGCCGGAGCGCAGGTTGCGGGGAGTCGGGTGTTTATGCTTGATTGGATCAAAAACTTAATGGAGTCACTGGGCTACGTTGGCGTGGCCGTGTTGATGTTCTTAGAAAACGTGTTCCCGCCATTGCCGTCAGAGTTGATAATGCCATTGGCAGGATTTACCGCCAGTCAGGGCAAATTGACGTTAATCGGCGTGATTATCGCAGGTACCATCGGCTCGGTTGTTGGCGCGCTCCCGCTGTATTATTTGGGCCGAATCGTAGGCGAGGAAAAGCTCAAGCAATGGGCTGATCGCTATGGCAAGTGGCTGACGGTGTCGAGCAAGGAGATCGAGCGCGCCGACCAATGGTTTGAGCAGCACGGCAACAAGACGGTCTTTTTTGGCCGGTTGGTGCCGGGTATTCGCTCGTTGGTTTCGATTCCGGCAGGCATCTCCGGCATGAACATCGCGACATTTTTGCTGTACACCGCCATCGGCTCAAGCATTTGGACCGCAGCATTGGCCTTCCTGGGGTCGCTGTTGGGCGAGCAGTACGAGAAGGTGGATGCGTACCTTGGGCCGATCAGCTATGTTGTGCTGGGTTTGTTGGTCATCAGCGGCGGCATATGGATCTGGCGACGTAAGCAGCGCTCCACAGCAAGCAAGCCATCGGTGTAGCGGTGTGAAACGTAGGAGACGGCTCGATGCGCCAAACTCGACCATCTGACCTTCCCGACATACTTAAGCTGCGGATCTATGAGGTTGTCCAACAGGTGCCATCGGGTGCTGTAAGTACTTACGGCGACATCGCTGTAATTGTCGGCGGCGGCATTGATGCGCGGACGATTGGCCAGGCGCTGAACCAAATTCCCAAAGTCGGCGCTGAGGACGTGCCGTGGCAGCGCATCATCAACGCCCAGGGCGGGATCAGCACCAAAGGTTTGCTTCAGCGCAAGCTGCTTGAGGATGAAGGTGTTGTGTTTGACGACCGTGACCGGATCGATCTCCGTCGTTTTCGCTGGAACGGCCCAGATTTAGATTGGGCCGTTGAGCATGGCTACCAGCCGCTGCCGCCGCGTGACGAGCCTGAATCCGAGCAGCTATCGTTGTTGTGACAAATACCACTTCCCCTGTTCCGTCTTCCTTGTTTAGCCTTGCTTCTTAGCAGCGTTACGCCGTTCTGCAAGATCGACAAAGTAGCCAATGGTTTGCGGGTTGATCATGGAGTCAGGATTGGCGGCTTTCTCGACCGGCACGCCCATAAACAACTTTTTGATCGGCACCTCAAGCTTTTTGCCGTTGAGCGTGCGCGGCACCTCGGGAATGACAAAAATATCGTCGGGGATGTGGCGCGGCGAGAGTGCGCTGCGGATGCGCTGCTTGATTGTTGATCGCAGCGTGTCGTCTAGCTCCTGGCCTGGCTTAAGCACCACAAACAGCGGCATATATGAGTCGCGGCCCAAACCTTCAAGGTCAATCACGAGACTGTCGAGGACTTCGGGAATGTCTTCAACCACGCGGTAAAACTCGCTCGTGCCCATGCGGACGCCCATACGGTTGATTGTTGAGTCAGATCGGCCGTAGATGATGGCGCTTTGACGCGGCGTAATTTTGATCCAGTCGCCGTGCCGCCAAACGCCTGAATATACCTCGAAGTAGCTTTCGCGGTAGCGCTTGTGCTCGGGGTCGTTCCAGAAAAAGAGCGGCATTGAAGGCATCGGATCGGTAATCACCAGCTCGCCCACCTGATCGATCAGCGGTTGTCCGGCTTCGTCGAATGCCTGCACGTTCGCTCCAAGCGCGCGGCACTGAAGTTCACCGGAGTAGACCGGCAGCAACGGACAGCCGGCAACGAATGCGGTACAAAGGTCGGTGCCGCCGCTAACTGACGCCAGCCACAAATCGGGCTTGACATGCTCGTAAGCCCATAAAAATCCTTCCGGCGGCAGCGGCGACCCGGTTGAACCCATGCCTTTGAGCACGCTGAGATCGAAGCTTGCGCCTGGCTCGATTCCAGCCTTCATTGATGATGTGATGTAGGGCGCGCTGGTGCCAAAAAAAGTCATGCGTGTGTCTTGAGCAAAGCGCCACAGCACGCTCATATCTGGATACGCGGGACTGCCGTCATACAGCAGGATGGTCGCGCCTACAAGCAGACCGCCGACCAGGAAGTTCCACATCATCCAACCGGTTGTGGTAAACCAGAAGAAGCGGTCGTCCGATTTGAGGTCAAGATGCAGGCCCAACGATTTGAGATGTTCCAGCAGAATGCCGCCCTGTCCTTGCACAATCGGCTTGGGCAGGCCGGTCGTGCCCGACGAGTATAAAATCCAGAGCTGATGCTCGAACGGTACAGGCGTGAACAATAGCGAGCTTTGCTGTCGCGTCAAATCATCCCACAGCACCGCGCTGCTAAGGTTGTCGGTGGTTGCTTCGGGGTTGAGGTATGGAATCAAGACCGTATGTTGCAGCGTCGGCAGTG
>JASKZZ010000481.1 GCA_030147335.1 Herpetosiphonaceae bacterium
CGGCATCATCTCTGACAACGACGCCGAGATATTGCGGCGAGAGCATGGCATTGCCGCAGTGTATGGGCCAGGTGCTTCGACCAACGATATTGTTGAGTTTATCCGCAGCAACGTCAAACCCGAGCGCTTCTCGGGCGCAGAAGTGTGAGCGCGCCGTGGGCTTAATCGATCAAATGCGCGATGGCGACCGACGCTCACTTTCGCGGCTTGTCTCGATTGTGGAGAACGGCGGCGATGACGCGCGACGCGCATTAGCCAAGCTGTACCAGCATACCGGGCAGGCGCATGTTATCGGCGTGACGGGACCGCCAGGAGCCGGAAAAAGCACGCTGGTCAATGAGCTTGCGCTTGAGCTGCGGAGACACAACAAAACCGTGGCGATCCTCGCGGTTGATCCAACCTCACCATTTTCAGGCGGCGCGATCCTCGGCGATCGTATTCGGATGCAGCCACTTGGCCACGACCGCAGTATCTTTGTCCGCTCGATGGCCAGTCGCGGGCAACTCGGTGGTATTGCACGCTCGACCGGTGATGTGGTCAAAGTGCTTGACGCAGCAGGCTTCGACAAAATCATTGTTGAAACGATTGGCGCGGGACAGGCCGAGGTCGAGATTGCGCGCGAAGCACATACCACGGTGGTGGTTGAAGTGCCCGGCCTGGGCGACGATGTGCAGGCGATCAAGGCCGGCATTCTGGAGATCGCCGACGTATTTGTTGTCAACAAAGCCGACCGTGAAGATGCCCAGAAAACGCAGCGTCATCTGCAAACGATGATGCAGCTAGGTGCGGAACTGCGCGAAGGTTGGGATGTGCCGATTGTGATGACGGTTGCAACCAAAAGCCAGGGCGTTCCAGCCGTTATCGACGCTATCGACGCACATCTTGTTCATTTACGGACGAGCGGACATTTTGTTCAGCGTGAGCGGCAGCGGGTTGAGCGCGAGTTTCGCGCCATTCTACAAGGCCTAGCACTTGATCTGGTGCAGGAGCGGGTTGGCCGCGAACAGCGCGAAGCTGTGGTTGCGCGCATTCAGGCGCGGGAGGTGGATCCATACACCGCTGCCGAAAGGATGCTTGCTGACGCGCTCGGTGTTGTTGAAAGCCAGCGATGACGGGACGGGCTGCGCAGTTTTTGCGCGGCCCATTGTTTTAGTCATAAAACCGCCCTAGCCCTACTCGTGGTGCGACATCAGCCTGATGCAGTGTAGTAGCACAATTGCATCAGGAACCGGATACAAACAATCAACATCATCAAGGAGGACCGACTCAGATAGCGTTTTCCTCATGCGCTCTGGCGCGACACGTTTCCTCGCTCGCGCCTCTGCCATTACGTATGTGCTTGTCCTAACTCAACGAAGACTTGGAGGACGATTATGAAGCCCTACGGCCCAGAGCACATCCACAATGTCGGCGTTTTCGGCCACGCAGGCTGCGGCAAGACCACCTTGGTCGAAGCCCTGCTGTACACAGCGCGCGCCACCAATCGGCTTGGCCGCGTCGAAGACGGCAACACCGTTTCAGACTACGACCAGGACGAAAAAGAACGACGCCAATCGATCAATCTTGCTATCGCTCCCATCGAATGGAAAGACCAGAAAATCAACTTGATCGACGTTCCCGGATCGGCAGACTATGCTTCAGAGATCGCGGCGACAATGCGCGTCATCGATGGTGCGGTGCTGGTCATGGACGCTTCCGCGGGCGTTGAAGTCGGGACCGAATTGGTCTGGCAAGCCGCCAAAGCAGCAAACGTGCCGGTGCTGCTGTTCGTGAACAAGATGGATCGCGAAAATGCCAATTTTGATCAGGCAGTTGCGCAGGCTCAGGAAGTTTTGAGCGACGCGGTCGTGCCGATGCATCTTCCAGTTGGCAGCCACAAAGATTTTCGTGGCATTATCTCGTTGCGACGACAACGGGCGTTTTTGGTAAACGGCAAGCGTGACGGTTCCTATGAAGAAGCCGACATTCCTTCCGAGTACCAGGATCGCGAGATGACCATGCGTGAGGTCGTCATCGACAAGATTGCCGTCACCAACGACGACCTGATCGAGAAGTATCTTGAAGGCGGGGCTGAGGCGCTGACGTTGGACGAGCTGCGTGACGGCATGCGCGCCGGCATCGCTAACAACACAATTGTGCCTGTGTACACCGGCTCTGCTACTGCTCTTTCCGGCATGATGCAACTGCTTGACGCGCTGCTTGACGCAATTCCTTCTGCCGCTCGCAAAGTCGCCAATGCGACCGATCTGCTCACAAATCAACAAATTCAGCTGCCGGCAACCTACGAGGGTCCACTTGCCGCGCTTGTTTTCAAAACAATGGTCGATCCGCACGTCGGCAAAATCAGCTATGCCCGTGTCTACTCCGGCCAGCTGCACTCAAACTCAAGCGTGTATAACAGCCGAACGCGCAAGGACGAGCGCATCGGACAGTTATACAGTATCAAAGGCAAGGAGCAGCGAGCCGAGCATAACATCGGGCCGGGCGACATTTGCGCATTGATTAAGCTCAATGAAACAGCCAGCGGCGATACGCTCTGCTC
>JASKZZ010000536.1 GCA_030147335.1 Herpetosiphonaceae bacterium
TGTGGTGGACAATCCTTTTCATAGATCAAACGGACCAAAAACGCTTATTCGTACAACAATGCCTTGATCGGGTCGGAGTCGATGTTGGTCTTGTCGTAATAGTGGAAGCCGGTGTCGATGTTCTTGGGCAATGTTTCGCCGTTGATCGCCTTAACCGCCGACTCAACGCACTTCGCGCCGATACCAATCGGGTCCTGAGTAATCGCACCTGCTGCTGTTCCGCTGCGAACCGCGTCGGTCTGCTGCTTGCCCGAGTCGTAACCAATCACGGTAATCTGGCCTTCCTTGCCGGATTCCTTAACCGCGTTCAATACGCCAATCGCCGAGCCTTCGTTCGCGCCGAAGAAGCCCTTAAGATTTGGATGCGCCTGAATCATGGTCTTGGCCAGATCGGTTGACTTGAGGTGGTCGCCGCCGCCATACTGAATATCGACGATGGTGATGTTCGGGTGCTTTTCCTTGATCCGATTGACAAAGCCATCACGGCGGTCAATACCGGTACGGCTGGTCTGGTCGTGGACAATAACGCCGACTTCACCCGAACCGCCAATCAGCTCGGCCATTTTGTCGGCGGCTGCTCCGGCGGCTGCTAGGTTGTCGGTGGCGGCGGTGGTAACAGGAATATCACTGTCTACACCAGAGTCAAAACCGATCACCGGAATGTTGGCTGCCTTGGCTCGCTCCAACAGCGGAATCGCTGCTTTGCTATCCAACGCTGCAAAGCAGATTGCCTGCGGCTTGTTGTCCAGCGCGGTTTGGAGCATTTCGATCTGCTTGTCAACCTGTGACTCGCTTTCGGGGCCTTCGTACGTGATGCGAACGTTGTTGGCCGCTGCTGCAGTCTCAGCGCCCGACCGAACCGCTTGCCAGAACTGGTGCTGGAAGCCCTTGGAGATGATGGCGACATAGGGCTGGCCGCCTGCTTGCTGCGACCCCGATGTCGCGCCACCTTGATCTGCGGGTGCTTCCGGCGTAGCGCCACAGCTTGCTAAGAGCATGGCAACTACAAGACCCGACAACATGGTGAACAACCGCGTTGACTTCATTGCGGATTTCCCTTTCGCTACGACGAACTCTGTTATTGTTAAGCTCCCATTTGAGCCAACAATCATGGTGATGCCGCGCGCCTACTTTTGGCGACGGCGAATAATATCGAGGTAGACGGCAATAATGACGATGCCGCCGGTGACAACCGTTTGCCATTCCTGAGGCACCGACAAAATACGCAAGCCGTTGGTCAATGTGCTGATAATAAACGCGCCGATGATTGTTCCCAGAATTGAGCCTTCACCGCCGCTCAACGATGTCCCGCCAATCACGGCTGCCGCAATTGCATCCAGTTCGTAGCCCTGCCCGAGCGCGGGTTGGGCCGAGTTAAGTCTGGACGCGATCATTACGCCAGCTAGACCGCTGAAAATACCGGTTAGTGTGTACACGGCAATCTTCCATGTATCCACGTTCACGCCGGATAAACGAGCGGCTTCTTCATTGCTGCCAAGCGCAAATGTGTATCTACCCAGAACCGTTTTGGTCAAGATCAAGCTCGCTACAATCGCTGCGCCGAACAAAATCAGTACAGCGTTGGGAATGGTGAAGCCGGGAACAACTGCGCCAAGGATCGAACCCATCGCAATGCTGTTAAAAATCGGTGTATCGTTGAAGTAAATGGGTCTGAGATCGGACATAACCAGCGCAAGACCCTTGGCTACGTTCAACATACCAAGTGTTGCAATAAATGGTGGGATTTTCATTTTGGCGATGATCAAGCCATTAACTAGTCCCGCCAATCCTCCCGCCAGTAGCCCTGCTATAACGCCCAAAGGAATAGGCAAGCCCCAGCCGGTAATCGCTACGCCGGTAACAACCGCTGCAAAGGTCATTACGGTGCCAATTGACAGATCAATGCCGCCCGTAATAATCACAAATGTAACGCCGAGCGCCAACACGCCGTTAACAGCGGTTGCCAGCAGGATGCCGACGATGTTATTGAACTGCAGAAAGTTTGGTGATGCAAGTGAGAACACGACAAACAGAACGATTAACGCGCCAAATGCTAACACACGCTGCAAAGCATCCGAGCGGACCAATGTTCTTCCTTGAGCGACTGCTGCGGCCATACGCAATTCCTTTTGAACGTTGAGCTAAGGGCACGAAAGCGCGCTATATGATTGCCTCGCGTTGAGTTGCATAATGCATGATCTTTTCTTGCGTGGCTTCTTGGATCGGAAGCTCGCCGGTAATACGACCTTCGCACATGACAACAACGCGGTGACTCATTCGTAGGATTTCTGGCAGCTCCGAGGAAATCATGATAATCGACTTGCCCTGCTGCACCAAATCGTTAAGCAATTTATAAATCTCGCTCTTCGCGCCAACATCAATGCCCCGCGTCGGCTCGTCGAAGATCAGAATGTCGGTGTTGGCAGTTAACCACTTACCGATAATTACCTTTTGCTGATTACCACCCGAAAGATTCCTAACCTTTTGACGTATGGTCGGCGTTTTTATCGACAAAGCTTTGACAAAATGCTCCGCGGTTGAGCGCGTCTTGCCGCTATCAACCCATCCCAGCATGCGCCGAAACTTTTGGAATGATCCCAGCGCAATATTTGTTTCGACATCCATACCGAGCGCCGCGCCGTAGCGTTTTCGATCCTCGGATAAATACCCAATCCCGTGTTTAACAGCATCGGTTGGACTGTTGATGACAACCTGTTTGCCTTGAATGTACAATTCGCCTGACTCGATCGGATCTGCGCCGAAGATAGCACGCGCCGTTTCTGTTCGTCCAGCGCCGACAAGCCCGGCAAAACCAAGAATCTCGCCCCGCTTAAGATTGAAGCTGACGTTTCTAACCGTACGGCCACGATTAAGATTTTTTACTTCGAGCACAACTTCCGGAATGCGATCTTGCGCTGCTTCACGAGGCGTCTCATAAATGGTACGTCCGACCATCATGCTGATAATCTGGTTGATCGTGACATCCGCAACGCGTACCGTGTCGATATAGCGTCCGTCGCGCATAACCGTGGCGCGGTCAGCAATCTGTCTCAGCTCTTCGAGTCGGTGGGAAATATGGACAATCGCCACGCCTTTTTCACGCAGCTGACGGATAATCTGAAACAGGTCCTCGATCTCGGTATCGGTCAGCGCTGCCGTTGGCTCGTCCATAATCAACACACGCGAGTTAAAGGACAACGCCTTAGCGATCTCAACCATCTGCTGCTTGGCAACCGATAAATTTGCTACCTTGGTGCGCGGATCGAGCTTAAGATGCATTGTTTCAAATAACTGCTGTGTTTGTTCGTTGATCTGATGTTCGTCAACCACAAACTTGAGCTTGGCACGCGGCTCGCGTCCAATATAAATGTTTTGGGCTACGGTCAGATGCGGCATGAGGTTTAGCTCTTGGTGGACGATACTGATGCCCAGGTCTTGCGCCGCGCGTGGATGGGGAATGTCAACGTCTTTGCCGTTGTAAAGAATGCGACCTGCGTCTTTAGCGTAAATGCCGGAGAGAATTTTCATCAGCGTGGATTTTCCAGCGCCGTTTTCTCCAAGCAGGGCATGTACTTCGCCTGCCCGAAGCTCAAGCTGCCCCTGACTGAGTGCTTGAACTCCCGGAAAAGACTTTTCAATCCCTTCCATCAACACAACAGCGTGCTCCATGTGCGATCCTTTACGCAGGTATATTCAAACTGTAAAAATGTTTTGCGCCACCTGGCATCTGATCTTCGTACTGGGAGGGTGTGGTTGATAGGTTGCTGCTAGAGATGTATTCGAGTCAAGGACTTCTAAGCGCTACGTCAGCCACTACCGTGGGTTTTTGCTATGGTGACTGACCGAGAACCGTTGGTATCCGATCATTCAAACCGACGAGCTTACGACCAAGCTGCAATAATGCTTGCATACGAAAAACCCCGTGAACGGAGTGTATGAAAAGGTGAGCCGTCAGAACAAGTAGAAGTGGTGTACGCTGCTTTAACTTTTTCTCAACGTGTTATCAATAACAGCATCCTAGCAATAAACAGAAAGCCTGTCAAGCGTTGTTTTGCTAGCTGCCGCGCGCTCTATTCGGTGATTGACAAAGCGTCCCACAAAGGTCTATTCTGTAATAGATGGAGCTGGTAGACGCTTTGAACAGATCGATGTGCCCCATCCAAACTTTTTGAAAGAGAAGCATTTGTTATAACATCGGTTGATGTTGTGATATGCATAACATACATATGACTGGGACTCGCCGAACAGCTAGTATTCAGGATGTGGCAGTGCGTGCAAACGTGTCAGCCATGACAGTTTCGCGTGTGCTCAATAATTCAGGATATGTCGCCCCCGCAACTCGTCAGCGCGTCGAGCAAGTCATCAACGAGCTTGGCTATGTTCGGAACGCTCTTGCAAGCGGTCTCCTACGTGGCCGCACCCGCACCATCGCCCTGATTGTCAGTGATATTACCAATCCATTTTTTACAACCGTTGTTCGGGGCGTTGAAGACTTAGCCCAACGAAACGGCTATACCGTTATTGTCGGGAACAGCGACGAGTCGTTGGAGAAAGAGCGTGATTATGTTGCGACACTGATTGGAAAACAAATTGATGGTCTGCTGCTCTCGCCGACGGGTAACGGCTCACGTTCAATGCTTGATGCGTTAAGCAGGCGGGGCATGCCGTTTGTGCTGATCGACCGATATATTGAAAGCCTGAACGTCGATACTGTGATCGGAGACAATATTGCCGGAGCACAGATGCTAACCCGGCATTTGATTTTGTTAGGGCATCGACGCATTGCACTGGTCAACGGCCGGCGAGAATCTTCAGCAAACCGTGATCGGCAGCGTGGGTATCATGAGGCGTTGGTTGAACATGGCATTGGGATACAGCCGGACTTAATCACCGAAAGCGCGTACCGCCGTGATGAAGCGTATCGTGTGGTACAGCGACTGCTTGCATTGCCGCCTGACCAGCGGCCAACCGCCATTATTGCCTGTAATAACATGCTGGTGATTGGCGTTATCGAGGCGCTGCGCGCAGCAGGGCTGACGGTTCCGCAAGACATGGCAGTGGTGTGTTTCGATGATATAGAATTAGCGTCGGCCATCGATCCATTTTTAACGGTTGTTGCGCAGCCGGTACGATCATTTGGCACAATTGCCGCTCAGTTTTTATTTGAACGACTCGACGGTGATGCCGGTCAACAGGCGCGAAAGGTGGTTTTGACGCCAGAACTGATTGTGCGTCGCTCATGCGGCGCGCAGTTGGTCGAGCATTAAGGCTGGCGTAGCAATCTTACATGTGCCGGTAAAAGCAGCTGTTGGATAATGTGTCCGCGACATCGGCAACAACAAGGCAGTCTTGTACGGAGAATGATTATGCGAATCGATGCCCATCAGCACTTCTGGCGCTACGATCCTGGTGAGTACAGCTGGATATCGAATGCGATGGAGCCGCTGAAACGAGACTTCCTGCCGGATGACCTCAAGCCGTTGTTGCAGCGGACGGGTATCGCGGGAGCCGTAGCGGTGCAAGCGCGGCAAAGCATGGCAGAAACCGACTGGCTTTTGGATCTGGCAGACCAATACGACATCATTAAGGGTATTGTTGGCTGGGTTGATCTGCAATCGTCCCAGCTTGGCGAACAGCTGCAACGATACAGGCAGCGTCCTAAGCTACGAGGCATTCGGCACGGTGTTCAAGGCGAGCCGGACGACCGTTTTATGCTGCGGCCAGATTTCCTACGCGGCCTCGGTTTGCTCAGCGAATTCAACTTAACGTGTGATCTGCTGCTTTCCCCCAAGCACTTGCCGGTTGCTGTCGAAGTTGTCAAGCAGTTTCCGAGTCAACGTTTTGTGCTTGACCACATTGCCAAGCCATGCATTAAAGCGCAGACATTTTCGCCGTGGGAACATGATATTCGAGCGTTGGCGCGCTTCGATAATGTATGTTGTAAAATCTCCGGCATGGTTACCGAGGCTGCGTGGCACGAGTGGAGCGTTGACGATTTTAAGTATTATCTGGATGTTGTATTTGATTGCTTCGGCTCCGACCGCTTGATGTTTGGTTCTGACTGGCCCGTGTGTACACTCGCGGCCAGCTACGCGGAGGTCGTGCTGCTAGTCCAACATTATGTGCGAGGAATGTCGGGTAACATACAAGACCAAATTTTTGGTGGCAACGCTGCACGCTTTTATGGACTGTCCACGGAGTAATCGTTGGTTCACGGCGCGAATGGTTGTGTGCGGAAAAGAAAGGCTTAAAAAAGTTCATGCGAATCTTTGTTGATAGCGCCGACCGTTCATTAGTTAGCGAGGCTCTAGCCTATGGCTATGTGTATGGAGTGACAACGAACCCGACGCTGCTGCGCCGAGCTAATATGCGAGCAACCGAGCTGCCGCAGCTGGTCCAGCATGTTATCGAGCATGGAGCACGGGAAGTGCATCTTCAAGTGTATAACGCCGATCAGCAGCAGATGGTTCGTGAAGCGCAAGTATTGGGCGAGATTGCACCCGATCAGGTTGTTATCAAGATTCCAGCGACGCCAGCAGGGTATGTTGCGGCAGCTCAACTTACTTCACGCAGGGTTCGTGTGACGCTGACTGCGGTTTATACACTACGTCAGGCATTGCTGGCGCACAGTATTGGAGCAAGCTATATTGCGGTCTACCTGGGTCGGATGCGTGACGATGGCCTGGATCCGTTTGCCGTTGTTGGGCAGATGCAAGCGCTGCTTACGGCGCAACGGTCGTCGATGGAGATTTTGGCGGCAAGCATTCGTGAGCCGTCGGAGCTTGAAACGCTTGGCCTGCTGGGTGTTGCCGCGGCTACCATTGCACCA
>JASKZZ010000542.1 GCA_030147335.1 Herpetosiphonaceae bacterium
ATATCCTCTCGTTTACCACTATGTGCGATTTTTGGTAATGCACATAGCAGATCATGCGCCGCGATTGAACAAACTCGCTGCTCCATAGTTCATTTACGATAATGATTTGGAGGTCTTTGTCTTGCTGCGATTGCTACCAACAAGTGTGAGAATCGTTCAAAGCATTGCGGTGGAGGATTTATCAAAGGTAATGATGCTGCATAACAAACGCAAGCTTGCCAAACAACGAGAAGCTCAACAGCTGCGTTCCCACTTAACTGAGCTGGAACTGCCGCTGGCAACGTGTTATGTAGCGGTTGGTGGCTATGGAATGGTAGAGATTCGGGCGGTCCATGATCAAAGCATTCACGGCAAAAGCGTGCGCCTTGCCCTTCCATGCCGAACCGATACTCCTGGCGAGGGCGAGTGTGTGTTGCAGCCAAACGACATGTTAACGATCCATGGAGCGCACGGCGAGATCGCTCGTATTCCTGTCCAGAGTGTCATCGACCACGAGAGCTATGCCGGCTTTCGCGTGCTAGTGGATGGCCGGACAGTTGAAGAGTCAGGTGATGACGCTGATGCGGCGATACATGCGTTTGAGCGCTACCTTGCAGGCGTGTCTGCGCGACAGTTGAACGAAAAAGAGCGTCGGGAGCGAGAGTCCGATTGACCGGCAGCGGCGCGAACCTTGCTTTTTTGCCAGCATAACAAAGGAGAAAGTGCCCGAGTGACAGCACGACAACGAGAAGCATCTAGCTTTCAGCTGCCCGAGCCACGTCCTCGGGTAATGGCAGTACGATTCGTGACCGAACCCGCAGCAGTTCACCTGGCACTGCCCGATGTTCCCGACGAAACGCTTTGTCGCCGTGCCGTTCCGCCTGAATCACCTTCGATGGAAGCGCTGGATGGGCCGCTGTGTTCAACCTGTCGCAAAACGAGCGAGTGGGTCGGCTTGACCTGTAGCATGTGTGGACTGCCGTTGTTTGCAGAGTTTGATCCACGCTTGTGCTTTGTTTGTACCTGTCGTCGCCGTGAGTATTAGTCGTGTCTGTTCCGGTTCATGTGTAAGACCACGACGTTGTCGTGCAACGCCCGCGCCGGTGGAATAAATACAACGCGCAATATTTGAACGAACAATAATTCTCACTCCTGTTGGTCTTGGCATAAACATGTTTGCGAACGGCTCACTACCAATCTGAAGCCGTTAGCGTGCGTTTCATGCGTGTGGCATACGATCTGCTCTTGATTGCCACGGCATATCCTTGCTTATTTTGAGACTATTGGAGGCAACATCATGAAACGAACATTCATCGCGTTATTGCTAGGTCTGGTACTGGCGCTGGGTACACTAACCGGTTGTGGCGGCGAGGGTGAAGGCAGTGAAGGTGAGAATCCTGGCTTGGTGCAGCCCGATGAAGGTGGCGAAGGTGGTGAAGGCGGCGAAGGTGGTGAGGGTGGTGAAGGCGGCGAAGGCGGCGATGATTAGAGCCTATCCAGGCACTATGTGTACAATGCCGCTCCCAGAACCTGATTCACCGTTGTTATGGAGACAGTGGCTTGACAGCACGCGTTATATCCCAGTGAATAACCGCATCGAACTGCCGCGACAAATGCGCCTGGAAGTAGTGACTTTGGCGTTCCGTCTGAGGTAGGTACACAACACCAATTGCTCGTTCAAGGCGGGGTTCGTCTAGTTGCGCGGCCACATCTTTGCGGTCACGTAGCAGCACAAGGGCATTTCCAAGACCACTATCATGGAAATGCCCCGCGTAGCTTTCCGGTGCTGCTGGACGCACATCTTTTAGCTCGCCCGGCTCGTCCCATGCCGAAGCCGCGATGACAGTCCCGCTATATGTCGTAAATCCAACAAGCACTGCATCGGAACCGTGGCGTTCCCGCATCAGCTGCCCAAGGCTCCATTCTCCATTCTCGCCAAGCTCCGTCGCACTCGCATCTCCTGTATGGGTGTTGTGCGCCCAAACCACAACCTTTGTCGGCCTGCCGTGTGGGTCAACCAACCCGCCAAGCGCGTCAACTGTGTCGGCCATGTGCTCGTCGCGCACGTTCCATGTCGAGCCTCCGCCTGTAAAAAGCATGCGGTAGTATGCTTCAGCGTTTTTGACGACACGTGCGTTTTGCACCGCAGAGAATAATTCATGCCTATGCTCCACAGCTAAAGTGGCTGTGTTGCGATCTGCTAGCTGTTGCACGTCTTGTAGCTGCTGTGCTGCCACATCTTGACACGCTACGTCTCCTTTTGCTGCGGCGCGTCCATAGTCGATTGGATCGTCACGAAAGGCGGCGAAGCACTGGTAGCGTTGGCGGGCACGCTGAGCCGCCGCGACATCTATGCGTTGCAGCACATTAACGACGGCATCCGCAGACCGTGAAAGACTATACAGATCCATGCCGTAAAAACCAACGTACGGCTTAGTTGGCGGCAGCGCTTCATTGTAGGATCGCAGCCATTGCACGAAATCACGCACTTCGGCGTTACCCCACATCCAGCGCGGAAACTCAGTGAAATTTGCCAGCGCTTGCTCGGGATGCATGTCGCTGTTCGTCCGCCGAATATAGTGGTCAACGCGTTCTGCATCCGGCCAGTTACCTTCGATTGCGACAGCGGTAAAGCCTTTTTCTTTGATCAGCCGCTGCGTAATGCGTGCTCGTTCGCGGTAAAACTCGTGTGTTCCATGCGTTGCCTCACCAAGGAGTACAAATTGGGCATCGCCGATCAGTCGTAAAAGTGGGTCATAGTCACCAGCAACGCCGTTAATAGGATGCGCTGCCTTCGCTAACGATGGAGCGGAGGCCGGTGGTATCGTGGCCTTATCCGTTGGCCCATTTGTCACAAAGAAGATAAGCGCCAGAAAAAGAATTATCCCAAGAGCTTGCCGCATGCCTGAGCCAATCATGGTGCCCTTTCTTGAGCTTGCCCGAAGGTTTGCATCTGGCGGATACTGTTCGGGTTGGTCGCGCTCCAAGCAGGCTGCGTACCACCATAATGAACTTCTCCAAGCTAGTTAAGAGGGAGTGTTCCATTATCGCAAACGCGCAGCGCCGCGATTGTTACATCATCGTGGGGCTCGGTATGACCGACAAACAGGGTTAGCGCTGCCACAACGTGATCGATCATCGCCTGTGCGCTCCCATTTGGACCCCTCGCAATTGTTTGCTCCAACCGATCAAAGCTAAACATCACATCGGCGCTATTTTTGGCTTCAACAACGCCGTCGCTGACCAGCACAATCAAGTCGCCGGGCATTATTTGAACTGTCATCGATTGATAGCCCATCTGCGCGCCTAGCCCTTGTCCCAACGCAAATCCCCACACATCGGGCCATTCAATCGCGCCGTTGCTGCGTCGGACATAGGGCGGCACGCCACCAGCGTTTGCAATTCGCATCGTCGCGCCGTCGAACTCGATATAGCACAGCGCGCAGTTTTGATTGCGTGGCTTGGTGTAGGGCACGAGGTCGGTATCAAGCTGTGCCAGCAACATACTTGGCTGCGCCCGATGGACCATGCTCGCGTTGAACAGGGAAATACTGGTTGCCATCAGCAACGCCGCCGATACTCCCTTGCCCGATACATCACCGACAGCTAGCGCTATTCGTCCATCACCAAACGACTGATAGCTATAAAAATCGCCGCCTACTTCACGCGCGGGCTGGCTGTAACAAACAACATCAAGATACGGCCAGGCCGGTGAGGACGGCGGCAGCAGGCTTTGCTGAATCTCACGTGCCAGCACCAGCTCGCTTTGCAGGCGCTCGGTAATCACGCTTAGCTGCTCGTTGATCTGGCCAAGCTCTACATTCTTTTGCTGGAGCGCCCGTCTACTACTCAATTCGCGCTGTTGAAGCCGATCACGGACCATAATAAACGCGGTAGCAATAAGATAGTTGGC
>JASKZZ010000527.1 GCA_030147335.1 Herpetosiphonaceae bacterium
CCCAGGCCAGCCCAGCGTCCAAGCATTGTTTTAACAAGTGGCCAGCGCACCTGCTGCCAGGCGTTTTCAACGGCGGCTGATGCAACAGGTGGCCCACTGCTGTACCGCTCACGGGTGTACGCCGCCGCAATTTCGTCCAACGCAGCCCGCTGGTTCGGGATATGCTCACCTAGCTGCATTGCAACCTCACGCGGCGTGGCCGCCATTGTCGGAGCGAGACTTGCCCAGCGCGCAAGCATCAGCGCACGACTATAGGCAAGCGCCGCCGGACCGATCCCGCGTGGCCGCCATACAAAGGCAAATCCAACAAGCGCCAGGGCCAGCACTCCGACTCCGCCTACCGCACGTCGTGTCCAGGTTGTACGCCACTGTTGCGCTGCTTGCTGCTCGATCAGCGCACGCGCTTCCTCAGAAGTCGTCACGTCTTCTTCACCATTGTCAACGAGACGCTCCATCTCATCAAAGTTCAGACTGTCACGAGGGTTAGCGGCTGCACCTGACTGTGGATCCGACTCGTTAGCTTCGGACGATGATGCTTCAGGGCGGTCAGGAACGGAGGTATATGATGCCGGTGTCGGCTCGAATCGCTGCCAACCAAAGCCGGGGAAATACGCCTCAACCCAGGTATGAGCAACATTTTGCCGAACCTCGAAGAGATTTTTCTCCACGTTGAACTCACCGCCCGCGTACCCGGAAACGATGCGAGAAGGAACCCCCTGTGAGCGCAGCATCAAAGCCATTGCAGACGCGAAGTAATCACAGTAGCCTCGCTGAAGGTCGAACAGGAACCAGTCAACACGATCACGGTCCTCGGGTGGAAATGGAATTTTCTCGTCATACGGGAACGAACGCAGAAATGATTGGATTGCCTCTGCCTTATCGTACGGATTACCCGCTTGGCCAGCAACCTCTTGTGCCTTGTCGATAACGCGTGCCAAACCGTCGCCCTGCGGCATTTGCAAATAACGCTGAACCCACTCCGGATACTGCGTGCCAGCTTCACGCAAACTCTGCTTGTCGGCAACCGATACCAACGAGGCCACCGTGTACGAGGTACCGTTACGCACACCGCTTGTTTGCGCTGAGAAGACCGACATATCACCAAAGTTTGCTACTGTTTGACCATCACTTGTTATAAATGTATGCTTGGCATTGATTGGAATGCTGACCGAGATTGGCTGAGTGGCAGCAAACAGTGTCGGCTGCGAAAAGCCTTGGCGAAAGGTGACAGTCTGGGTTACAACTTCGCGATCCCGCACGTCAAGCTGCACCATTTGATCATTCGCGGCAACTGGTGTTCGGGCCTGCTCTTCATTGGCCAAACCTAATGTTGCAGCCGCAGCCTGCCCCGTTGTATCGGCCCATGTACGCGCATCCGCGCTGACAGCGCTTGTATAACGATCATAGGCCGTTGCACGCCAATAATCGGAGCGTGGCTGCCCTTGATTGTCGAAAGCCTTAACCTCCAGCACCACCGTGTTGCCAAACGAGCGAGCGCCCTGTAGCTCAAGGGAACGTCCGGCAAACCCGCCACCAACAGCATTAGCCGGCGCGTTAATATTAGAAAACGCTTTGTCCCAGCGGCTTTGAACATTTTGCCACGGTTCACGAACCCGCTGCCAGACTGCAGCGACCTGCGCACTGGTAATGCGGGTCGGCAACAACTGCGCAATTCCAAGCAAGGAAACAACAACCAGCGCCCCCGACGCAACGAAGCGCCAACCGAGCAACTCGGGCACCTCGATCATTGCAGCAGTCCATGTATGGGAGCGTGACAGATAGCTTTGCTGGACCAGCAGCAACATACTCGCGCTCATAAACAGGTAGAACAGGATGACCGGAGGCTTGGGCGATGCGTACGTGAGATTAACGAACAACACGAGCGCATTAATCAACAAAGGTCGCCAAGCCCAGCCCTTCCGTATCAACCACCACATGGTGAGATAGCCAAGCATCCAGGCAACCAGCGACAGCACAGCAATGAACAAATACAAATCGTCATTAGACTCGCCGTTTTGCACGACTCGCGCCAGAATAATCGCACGAATCAGCAGCTCGGTCGCTTGATCTTTCCACGTAGGCAATGCATCCCCAAGCAGTGGTCCAATCCGATTCACACCCCACGCGATGCCGAGAATAGCACTCAAGACGTGCGCAAGCCAGCCGGGAAGTCCACGAATCTGGGCAAACAATGCGCCGACTGCAATACCGCCAAGCGCAACAACGACCAATATCTGAAGACCGCGTGCCCAGTTCGACGCAACCACGCTTTGGATCGTTGCAAGCGTCATTACCGCGCCAAGAACGGTGATGACTGTTACGGGGCCAAGACGCTCGGTCCATGGCGTTCGCCGACGCGCCGGAAACACACGAGTTGCTACTGCCATATCTGATTACCAATCATTTGTTATTGAATCAAATCGCCGGACGAAATCGATCTGTGCGCCGTCAGTTTAGGAAAGACACGATGCGCGTTTTGCCAAACTGCGGCGGCGAGTTCTTCATAAGGTACACCACGCAACGCCGCGATTCGTTCAGCTACTAGGCAAACCCGTGCTGGCTCGTTGCGCTTGCCCCGAAACGGATGCGGAGTCAAGTATGGACAATCTGTCTCGATCAACAACCGATCAAGTGGAACCCGTTGTGCAACTTCATGCAGTTCAACTGCTTTAGGAAACGTGACAGGACCCGCCAGCGAAATGAACGCGCCAAGTTCAAGACATGCCGAAGCATACGACCAGTCACCGCTGAATGCGTGCATAACGATCATTATGTCGCCGGCAGATTCGCTCAATATTCGCAAGATATCGGCCTGAGCATCACGGGCATGAATGACGATTGGCATCGCATGTTCACGAGCAATCGCAATCTGAGCGCGAAACAACTCATGCTGCGCTTCACGTGGTGCGCGGTTATGATAATAGTCAAGACCAATCTCGCCCAGCGCGACAACTTTTGGATGCAACAGCATAGCCGCAATTGCATCTAGATCCGAAGCCGTTGTTGTCATGGCGTAATGCGGTTGAACGCCGACAACCGCATAAATCGGCGCATGCTGTTCGGCAAGCTCAACACTGGCATAGCTTGACGGCACATCGTAGCCAATGTTGATGAGCACCGCAACGTCGGCTTCCAGCGCACGCTCA
>JASKZZ010000040.1 GCA_030147335.1 Herpetosiphonaceae bacterium
GCTCGCTGTAGTGCCTCTGGCAAGAACCAGCCGCGCAAGTTCAGCGACTCGAACTTGACGTTTTTGTCGGCGAACCGTCGTGTCAGTTCTTCAGACACCTTCTGCGTGTACTCAATGCGCTTTTCGCCGTAAATCGATTCCCAGCCATACTGTGAAGCAATATCGTTAAGTGCCGAACGTGTCACCTGCCGCACCAGGTTTTCACGGATCACGTCGATAGGCGCTCCCGCCCAGGTTTGATACAGTTGCGCAGCCTGGTCGCGCTCGACCGAGTATTGCACGCTGACATCGGCGTTCATGGTCTGGCCCTCGCGCGTACCGACCTTCACGCTATCGTCGCCCGTGACCTGTCCTTCCCTGTCCTCGCGCACCATCACCAGGGTTTGCACGCCAATCGGATACTTGGTAACGCTCTGGGTGAAAGGATTGATAAACGTCCAGCCCGGCTCCTGCGTACCCGTCACCTTACGACTAGCCTTGTCGAACACGATGCCGACATAGCCCGGCTCAATGGTCCGCCAAGCCGCGAAGATAAAGCCAAGCACAACGAGAGAGACCAGCGCCGCAATACCGAGTGAAAATAATCCAACAATGCCTCGGCCAGGGGACCGGGCTCCTCGTGCATTAGCGTTCATATTCCTGTGGTTCCTTTTCATCGCGTTCTGCGATGTCTAACGTTTTCTCAAAATATCGGGATAGCGCTTCGATAACAAGCGGTACAGCGCGTAGTGCGAACAAAAACACCAGTACCGCCGCGATTAAGCCCACCGTCACCTCAAGCAAGGTCGGGCTCATACTTCCTCCTAGATGATCACAGTGATCATCAATCTATTGTACGAACGGCGCTAGCGGAAGTTGCACCTATTGTGAAGCAGCCGGATGATTAGTTCGGAATAGGACACAGTGGTACAAAGATTGGTCGTTGCTGCAACAACGGTACTTATTAATACGTACAGTACCTATGGATAGTTTGGGAAGGAACCAATATGCGTCTCATTTTATATTTGGGTAAAGGCGGCGTTGGCAAAACAACAACGTCGGCGGCGACAGCCGTTCGAGCGGCTGAGCTGGGATACCGCACGCTTGTGGTCTCAACCGACGTTGCGCATTCACTGGCCGACGCGCTTGACGTGCCACTGCAATCGCAGCCAACCCCGATTGCGCATAACCTGTGGGGGCAAGAGATCAATGTGTTGGATGAGGTCCGTCGTCACTGGGGTCAGCTGCAATCGTATCTGCAAAACATGCTCAAGCGCAAAGGCGTCAGTGAGGTGGCTGCCGAGGAGTTATCGGTCATCCCAGGCATGGAAGAAGTTGTCAGCTTGATGCATATTCGGCGGCAAGCACGTGAAGGCAACTTCGATGCAGTTATTGTTGATGCCGCTCCGACCGGCGAGACCGTGCGATTGCTGACAATGCCAGAAACCTTTCAGTTGTACGCAGGCCGCATCTTGAATTGGGAACAGTCAACGGTGCGCCTTGCACGACCACTTGTTCGCGCCTTTATGCCGGCCACCGACGTATTTGAGTCGTTGCCGAAGTTTATGGCTGAGGTCGAAGAGCTGCGCACCACGCTCACTAATCCAGAGATTTCGTCCTACCGTCTGGTGCTGACGCCTGAGCGCATGGTGCTCAAGGAAGCGCAGCGCGCAGCGACGTATCTTGCGCTGTATGGCTATCCCGTCGATGGCGCAGTCCTCAATCGCGTGCTTCCAGACAACATCCAAGGTGAAGGCTTTCTCAAGCAGCTGTACGATATTCAGCAGGGCTACCGCAAAGAAGCGCACTCGCTGTTCGCGCCGCTGCCGATCTGGGAAGCGCCGTATGAGCCGCGCGACCTACGTGGCGTACAAGACTTGAGCCGGCTGGGACGCACACTCTTTGGCGATTCCGACCCGACCAAAATCTTCTTCCGTGGCTCCACGCAAGAGTTGACCAAAGTTGGCGATGAATATTTGCTGCGTTTGCCGCTGCCACACGTCGAGCTAAACAAAGTCAACATGACCAAGCGCGGCGATCAGCTGTTTGTTGAGATCGGCAACTTTCGTCGCGAGCTAATTTTGCCGCTGACACTTGCAGACCGTGAGGCAACGCGCGCTGTGTTTCGCAACGGAATGTTGGAGGTACGATTCGGGCCACCGGTACCGCAGCCGAAAGCATCGACAACCGTCTAGCTGTGAAGTACAACTAAGACAGAAAGCAGGAACGGTGTAGACTTCCGTTCCTGTTTGTTATTTTAGCCAGTATTTTTTAGTTTTGCTTTATTCCGGTATGTAGATGAGTAAGGAACATCCAATGCGTTTTATCGGGCTTGATTTAGCGTGGTCAATGCGTAATGCGACAGGAGCTGCCGTTATCGAAGGCGAGGCCATGGCTGGACGGCTTATTGCCACACAGCTGTTGAGTAATGACGACTCAGTAATCCAATTTGTCCAAATGTATGCTGGAACCGAGCCAGCGATTATTGCGGTCGATGCGCCGCTTATCGTCCCCAACATAACCGGTCGACGTCCGGCAGAAGCAGCAATCGGCGCTGTGTTTGCTCGCTTCCAAGCTGGGGCGCATCCCGCCAATCGACAACGCCTTGCATCTAACGGTGTGGTACGCGGGGAAGCGCTCGTTGCTAGACTCGAAGCGCTTGGCTTCGTTCATCGCGCGGACGTTGAACCGCACGCACCGGCACGACAGGTTCTCGAAGTGTTCCCGCATCCCGCCATGATCGCGCTTTTCAATCTTGACCGCACCGTCAAGTACAAGGCCAAAGCAGGCCGAAGCAACGAGCAGCGTTTAGCCGAGTTTATGCGCTACCAATCACTGCTCCGAAGCCTTGAAACACATGAGCCGGCGTTACACAGTGGCGATACGCTGCTACACCAAGATATTTCCACACTCACGAAAGCTCGCCTCAAAGACTACGAGGATGTGCTTGATGGCTTGATGTGCGCGTATATTGCCCATTATCTATGGCATTGGGGTATGACAAGAGCACGCGTTTTTGGCACATTCGAGCAAGGTTACATCACCACGCCGATCCCACAAACTATGTGGCAACATAGCTGAACAGTTCAAATCATTCGATCTTCGTTAACAAAGTGCTAGAGTTGAGTACGTGCATTTCACTAACCTTGACAATGATACTATCAAGTCTTAAAATCATGTGTAGCAGTTAGAGATCGAAAACTTTAAAAATGCACCATTAGAGGGATTGATGGAGTACAAAGATTATTACAATACTTTGGGTGTGAAGCGCGACGCAAATGCCGATGAGATCAAAAAAGCGTTTCGCAAGCTTGCTCGCAAATATCACCCCGATATTAATCCCGGCGACACCGCCGCAGAAAATAGATTCAAAGAGATCAACGAAGCTTACGAAGTGCTTTCCGACGTTGAGAAGCGCAAAAAATACGACCAGTTTGGCAGCGATTGGAATCGTTATCAGCAGGCAGGCAGCGCAAGTGGCTTTGATTGGTCACAATACTCCAGCCAGCCGGGCGGCTATGGCGGCTTTAATCCTGGCGGCTATGGCACCGAACCCGGATTCTCAGACTTTTTTGAAACGCTGTTTGGTACGATGGGTGGTCGTCGAACGAGTGGATTTGGTGGCGGCGGCAATGTTCCCCAAAAAGGGCAGAATTACGAGCAAACGGTTGATATAACGTGGGAAGAAGCATACAACGGCACGCAGCGTCAGATGCGTCTGGAAGTACCACAGGTTTGTCCAACCTGTAATGGCACCGGCGTTCAAGCCGGCAACTTATGTCCAACCTGTAGCGGCACCGGCGTTCACGGTCAGCAAATGCGAACACTCACGGTGAAGATCCCAGCCGGCATTGATACTGGCGGCAAGGTTCGCGTTTCAGGAGAAGGTGGGCCTGGCATTAACGGTGGGCCGCGTGGCGACTTGTATCTTATCGTCAACGTGCAGCCGCACCCGCGCTACGAACGTGAAGGGCAGACGCTGCGGTATCGCGCGCCAATTGATTTGTGGACGATGATTCTTGGCGGCAGCGCTAAAATTACCTTGTTAAGCGGTAAGACCCTGACATTGCAAGTGCCGGCGAATACACAAAACGGCAAAACCTTCTTGATTCGCGGACAGGGTATGCCAAAAGTCGGCAGTCCTGACCAACGTGGCGACCTGTATATCATTGCCGAGCCGCAGTTGCCGACCGATTTATCGCCGCGAGAGCGAGAACTGGTGCAGGAACTACGCGAGATCAGAGCGTGAAAGAACGAGAACTGAAGCACACTGATTTACACCTGGTTCCCGGTTCTTTGTCCTTTGTCCGCGGCTCCCAAATGTTAGCGTTTCGTTAGAGAATGGATGACACGCGATCCATCGTAGCCAAATCGTCGTAATATATTATGTAATGTTATTGAGACGGATGGATGAACGAGCGGATACCAAAATACACTATTCGTGTTGTGGCCCAAATGGTCGGCATGCATGAGCAAAGCTTGCGCATGTACGAGCGTAAAGGCTTGATCTGCCCAAAGCGATCAGACGGCAACATCCGCCTTTTTTCCGACGCCGACGTAGAGCGCGTACGTTTTATCAAGCGCCTGGTGGACGACTTAGGCGTTAATTTGGCAGGAGCAGAGGTTATTCTGCATATGCGCGAACAGATGGAGCTTTTGCAGCACGAGATGGAACAGCTGCGTCGTCGTTCGTGGCAAAGTGTGACGCAGACGGAACGGGAATGGTAAGAATTGGGGTCTGAGGTTTGAGTCATGAGGTCTTATAGGTTGACTACCTGAAGCCTCACGTCTGAAGTCTCAAGCCTATTCAATGAGGCAATCATGCGTTTAGATCCTTACACCGAAAAGGCACAAGAAGCAATACAAGACGCCCAAGAGATCATGCGGGAAATGCATCATACCCAGCTTGATGTCGAGCACGTTTTTCTGGCGATGCTACGACAAAGCAAAGGATTGACGCAGCGCGCATTTGAGAAGATGAGCGTCGATGCGTTGGAAGTAGCCCGTCTGGTTGAACGCGAGCTGGATCGCGCGCCCAAAGCATATGGCAACCAGTTTGGCTACAACACGGCGCAGGCATATCTGACACCGCGTCTCACACGCATCTTGAAGCGTGCCGAGCAGGAAGCGGAGCGCTTACAAGACAAGTTTGTCGGCACCGAGCATTTGCTGATCGCGATTGGTGGCGAGCGGGAGGGCACGTCAGCCCGCATCATGACCGGCTTCAGCATCTCGCAAGAGCGGATTTATCAGGTATTGATGGAAATTCGCGGCGCGCAGCGTGCCGACGATCCTGGTGCTGAAGGCCGCTACGAGATTTTGGAAAAGTACAGCACCGACCTGACGGAGCTGGCGAAAAATGGTGGGCTCGATCCCGTTATCGGACGTGATGCGGAAATTACCCGCATTATGCGAATCGTGTCGCGTCGCTCGAAGAACAACCCGGTGCTCGTCGGTGAGCCAGGCGTCGGCAAGACCGCAATCATCGAGGGCCTGGCGCAGAAGATTATTCAGGGCGATGTTCCGCCGACGCTTGCCAATCGCAAGGTGCTGGCGCTGGACCTGGCCGGTATGGTCGCAGGATCGAAGTTCCGAGGCGAGTTCGAGGAACGGCTTAAGGCAGTTCTTGACGAAGTAAAGAGCGCGCAGGGCAAGGTTGTACTGTTTATTGACGAGCTGCATACCGTGGTTGGCGCGGGCGCGGCGGCAGGTTCAATTGACGCATCCAACATGCTCAAGCCGGCGCTGGCTCGTGGCGAAATCCAGGTCATCGGCGCGACGACGTTGGACGAGTACCGCAAGCATATCGAGAAGGATGCCGCGCTGGAGCGACGTTTTAGCCCGGTCTTTGTCGAGGAGCCGGATGTCGATACGGCGATTCAGATGCTGTACGGTCTGCGCAAGCGCTACGAGGAGCATCACAAGCTCGCGATTGCAGATGATGCAATTGTCCAGGCGGCGCATCTTTCGCACCGCTACATCAGTGATCGCTTCCTGCCGGACAAGGCCATCGACTTGGTTGACGAGGCTGCGGCCAAGCTGCGCATCGACATCTACTCCATGCCGGATGAGCTAAAGGAAAAGCAGACGCGGCTAAATGATCTGCATAGCCAGGAAGATGCAGCTGTGGAACGCCGCGACTACGAGCGTGCCGCAACACTTAAGGCCGAGGCAGCACGGCTCGGCGAACAGTTTGAGCAGCAGCGCAGTGCATGGATGCAGCAGAGCAATCTTGACGAGATTGTGGATCAGGAAGACGTGGCGACGATTGTCAGCCAGTGGACCGGTATTCCAGTCAACCGCATGCTGGAAACCGAGCGTGTCAAACTGGTACACATGGAAGATCGGCTGCATGATCGTGTGGTTGGTCAGCAAGAGGCGATTGTTGCGTTGAGCGACGCGATCCGTCGTGCCCGTTCGGGGCTGAAGGACCCGCGCCGACCAATCGGCTCGTTCATCTTCCTTGGCCCGACAGGCGTGGGCAAGACCGAGCTAGCCAAATCGTTAGCTGAGTTCATGTTCGACAGCGAAGATGCAATGACTCGTATCGACATGAGTGAGTACGGCGAGCGGCATACTACGTCGCGGCTGCTTGGTGCCCCTCCAGGATATGTTGGTTACGATGAGGGTGGCCAGCTGACCGAGGCAGTACGCAGACGACCATATCAGGTTATCTTGTTCGACGAGATCGAAAAAGCGCATCCCGAGGTCTTCAACACGCTGCTACAGTTGCTGGACGACGGACGATTGACGGATGGCCAGGGACATACGGTGGACTTCCGCAACACCGTGGTCATCATGACATCGAATGTTGGTACCGAGGAGCTGCGAGCAGGCACGATTGGCTTCAAGCGCGACGCCGATCAGATCGATCTGGCCGAAGCACGCAAGCGAGTGGACGAAGGCTTGAAGCGCACCTTCCGGCCCGAGTTCTTGAACCGTATCGACGACATTATCGTCTTCGAGCCACTGACCATGGCCGACCTGACGAAGATTGTTGAGATTCAGGTGAAGGAAGTTGCCGACCGGCTGGCAGAGCAGCAGATAACGCTTGAGCTGACGGCGGCGGCCAAAGAGCTGCTGGTACGCGAAGGCTATAACCCGGTGTACGGCGCGCGGCCTCTCCGCCGAACAGTTCAGCGCATGATCGAAACGCCGTTGAGTCGATCACTGCTCAAGGGCGAGTTCGTAGCCGGCGATACAATTCAGGTTGACACCGACAACGGCCAGCTCACCTTTGCCAAGCGCGAGTCGGTAACGGTCAAAACGGAGCGTCCTGCCGAAACGGTGTAGGACGTTGATAACACAAACAGGGTTCGGGAGCAATCCCGGACCCTGTTTGTGTTATGCTGACGTTATTCGTGTCCTTCGCAACCAACTAGACCGAGGAGTATGCCCCCATGCACGCGGCTCGTATTGATGACCTTCTACGCCTTGGACCGAGTGAACGGGTTGTCTTTGAGCGCGAAGCTCGCTCGCCCAATGATATTGCACGCCATATCGCAAGCCTCGCCAACACACACGGCGGTACGATTGTTGTTGGTGTTAACGACAATCGGGTTGTTACTGGCATTCGCAATTCACGAGCTAGCCTGGCAATGGTTAGCAAGGCAGCTCAGCTTGTAAGCCCCACGCTTATGCTTGATCCACAAATCGTAATTGCAGACAGCAAGCAAATCGTGGTGCTCGACGTACCACAAGGATACGATACGCCGTACACTACGGCAGAAGGACACATTCCGGTTCGCAATGGTGCAAAAACAGTCTTTGCAGACGATCAACAAGCAGCAATGCTTGCCCGTCGTGCGTTCACCAGCGCGGCATATGTATCAATCGACGGAACATCGGCTGATAGCACGACCCGACGAATGCAGCCCAAAGGCACGACAGCCACGGTGGATCTCGATCATATTATGCTGAAGCTGGAACGCTTGATTATCGCTAATGCCGAACTTGCCCGCAAGCTCGATCAATCAAATTCCTGGGAGTCGCGGCTGACCGACCAGCTAGTTGGCGCGATTCTGGGCATGATCGTCAGTACGCTAGTGCTGTATGTGCTGGGTATCGGCTAGACAAACGACAGTAACTCGAAGATAGATTACTGCTCCCCCGACAACAAGAGCAGCGCGCGTCGCCACGCATCACGCTCCGCACCAACTGCCTCCCCGCTCCACTGATAATCGTTTTTGCGAATGAACTCGTTAAGCTCTGCTTCGAGCCGTTCCCACGCAACGGACTGATGGGCAGTAACGTGTACCAAGCCAGGTCCGCCTCGGTCCATAGCGGCAACAAGATGAGGCAGGCAAAGACCGGCTGATTGCGCATAAACTGTTTGACCGCGCTCCGTTGTCACATCGTCGAGCAACGCGGCGATATAGACAGCGCCAAGATCTTTGATATAGATACAGATTGGGCAGGGCTGCTGGGGCCGAACTCCACCGGCGGTATCAGCACCACCAAAAGCAGAGCGGAGACGCCCAAATGCTCCGCTGCTACCACTTGATGCAGGTAGCGTTTCACGCAGTGTTTTGAGAATATCGGCGGCAACAAGCGACACGCCAAGCGCGGATCTGCCACCCGCGAGTACATGTTGAGCATGAAG
>JASKZZ010000043.1 GCA_030147335.1 Herpetosiphonaceae bacterium
TGCTCAACCGGACCCGAGCATATGCGCGACGCGATTCGGGTGCTAACCTCGCATTCTCGGCTGCCGATTTCGTGTATTCCCAACGCCGGCTTACCAATTGAAGTTAATGGTGAGACTGTCTACCCGATGCAGCCCGAGCCGTTTGCCCGCATCGTCAACGAGTTTGTGCGCGATTTTGGCGTGAATGTGGTTGGCGGTTGCTGCGGCACGCGTCCGGAGCATATTGCGAAGCTGCGCGAAGTCGTTGGTGATGATCCCGCGCCGCAAGAACGCACGATTGAGTATATTCCAAGTGTTTCTTCGGGTGTTAAGGCTGTGCCGTTGGCGCAAGATCCCGCCCCGATGCTGATCGGTGAGCGCGTCAACACGCTTGGCTCGCGCAAGGTCAAGCGGCTGTTGCTGAATGACGATTACGACGGCGTTGTTGAGGTGGCACGCGAGCAGCTTGACAGCGGCGCGCATGTGCTTGACGTTGGCGTTGCGATGACCGAGCGCGCCGACGAAAAAGAGCAGATGGTTAAGCTGATCAAAAAGCTGACAATGAACGTCGAGCTGCCGCTGGTCATCGACTCGACCGAGGCCGATGTGCAGGAAGCGACGTTGGCAATGTATCCTGGCCGAGCAATCGTTAACTCGCTTTCATTGGAAGGCGGACGCGGCGAAAAGCTGGATAAGGTGATGCCGTTAGTCGCTCGGTATGGCGCGGCGACGGTCGCGATGACGATTGACGAAGAAGGCATGGCTCATACGGCGGAGCGCAAGCGCGAGATCGCCCAACGTATCGCCCAGATTGCTAACGATGAATTCGGCGTGCCCAACGAGTCGCTGATCTTTGACGTGCTGACGTTTCCAATTACTACGGGACAGGAAGAGCTGAGACGCGCCGGTATCGAGACAATCGAGGGTATTCGCGCCGTCAAGCAAGCAATCCCTGGCTGCTTTACGACGCTTGGCGTGTCTAATCTCAGCTTCGGCGTCGCGCCTCACGCTCGTGGCGCGCTCAACTCGGTCTTTTTGTTTCACGCGATCAAGGCCGGTCTCGATTCGGCGATTATCAACCCGTCGCATGTAACGCCCTACGCTGATGTCCCAGCGGAGCAACGAGAAATCTGCGAAGATCTGGTTTTCGACCGCCGTGAAGATGCGCTAGCCCGATTTATTCAATTTTATGAGAACACCGTCGCCGAAGAAAAAGATGAACGCGTTGATCCGACCGAGGGTATGACGGTTGACCAGCGCATCCATTGGAAGATTGTTCACCGCAAGAAAGAAGCAATCGACACCGACATCGACACGACGCTGGCTACGCGTATGGAAGACGGCACTATTCGCGGAGAAGCGGCAGTTGCGATCTTGAATGACGTGCTGCTGCCTGCGATGAAGGAAATCGGCGACAAATTCGGCGCTGGTGAGCTAATTCTGCCGTTTGTGCTACAGTCCGCCGAGGTCATGAAGAAGTCGGTTGGCCATCTTGAGCAGTATCTCGATAAGCAGGAGGGCGCGACCAAAGGCCGCGTCGTGCTGGCCACGGTGTACGGCGATGTTCACGACATTGGCAAGAATCTGGTCAACACGATTTTGTCCAATAACGGCTACACCGTCTACGACCTGGGCAAGCAGGTGCCGATCAACACAATTATTGAAAAGGCGGTTGAGGTCAAGGCCGACGCGATTGGTTTGAGCGCGCTGCTGGTCAGCACATCCAAGCAAATGCCGCTGTGTGTGCAAGAGCTGCATCGTCGTGGACTTCGATTCCCGGTTATTGTCGGCGGCGCGGCGATTAACCAACAGTATGGCCAGCGTATCTTGTTTGTCGAGCCGGGCAAGCCCTACGAGTCGGGTGTTTTTTACTGCAAAGATGCCTTTGAAGGGCTGGAAACGATTGATCAGCTGGTCGATCCTCAGCTGCATGACCAGTTTGTGCAGCAAAGGATTACCGCTGCATACCAGGGTCTTGGAGAGCCCGAACGTGGCCGGACGCTGCTTGAAAAGCTGGGCAAGGAAAAGCACGACGGCGTGGTGCGCTCCAATGTTCGTGCCGACATCGACGTTCCAACGCCGCCGTTTTGGGGCGCGAAAACGTCGACACGCATTCGCCTTGAGGATGTGTGGCAGCATATGGATCTCAATACGCTGTTTCGGCTGCAATGGGGCGCGAAGAACGCCAAGGGCGAGGAATATCAACGCTTGATCAACACGGAGTTTATGCCTCGGCTGCGTGAGCTACAGCGTGATGCCAAGGAAAAGGGCTGGCTCCAGCCTGCCGTGGCCATGGGATACTTCCCGGTACAGTCGGATGGCAATGACTTGATTGTGTACGAGCCTGCCGCTTGGGCCAGCGGCAAAGGCCAGTTCAAGCCGGAGTATCTGCGTGAGCTAACGCGCTTCCCATTCCCGCGCCAACCTGCTCGTGAACGGTTATGTCTCGCTGATTACTTTGCCGCTACTGATAGCGGTCGCATGGATGTGGCGGTATTCCAGGTGGTGACGCTTGGCCGCGTTGCCAGCGAACATGTGGATCGACTTCATGCCGCGCACGATTACAGCAGCTCGTACTTTGCGCATGGTCTGAGCGTAACTGCAACCGAAGGTTTGGCAGAGTACACCAATCAGATTGTGCGGCAAGGACTTGGCTTGACCGGCGATGCCAAGCGCGGCAAGCGCTACTCGTGGGGCTATCCCGCTATTCCCGACCTTGAGCAGCACGAGCAGGTTTGGAAGATATTGCCCGCCGAAGAAATCGGCGCGATCCTGACCGAATCGTTCCAGATCGTGCCGGAGCAAAGCACCGCCGCGATTATTGTTCATCATCCACAGGCCAGCTACTTCTCGATTGGCGGTAGTGCGCGGGAGCGTGCCGAGGGAGACGTTGTTGGTGTTGTAGGATAACGGGAATACCGAACGCGTGAACGTGCAAAGGCACCAAAGTACATCACTTCGGTGCCTTTGCTTTATTCGCCAATGTAGCGTGTGAGCTTGCCCACAACTTCTGCCAGCACCAATGATGTCGCACCCCATACCTTGTGATCGCCGACCGCAAAATACGGAATATACATCTGATCACCGCGCCGCTCACGCATTTCGCTTTGGATCGTGTCCGGCTGGAGCAATAATTTCAGCGGT
>JASKZZ010000055.1 GCA_030147335.1 Herpetosiphonaceae bacterium
GCAAGCTGTGTGTAGCGGCCCCAATTCACATAATAAAGCGGGTGGGTATTGAAGAACCCGGTGAACGCTACCGCCCACAAACCGGCTGCGCGATTCTTTGTAAAGCGTGTGGTCAGAACATACATGCCCACGATACTCGCCACATTGATGAGCTGCCCGATTACAACGATGCTGCGCGTAACAGGAACCCCTGTGAGCCAGTGGAAGAATGCGGCGTTCGCCTGAAAACCATAATGGTAGGTCATGGTGACAAGCGGCGCGTATGGTTCCCATGAAGTAAACATGCCGCTATTATCTACCAGCAGCTGCGCAATCATCGTATGATGATACGAGTCGCCCCACATACCAACGGGCAAGTCACGCACAATGTACAGCTGGACCAACAAAGCAAGCGCCGTCAAGCCTAACAACAGCAACAGCGAGCCGGACACCGTGGGTGTTGAAGTACGCCGCAATGACTGCCGATTCGTCCACAATAGGATAGCTGCGGAAACCAGCAGATATGTCCATGATGCAAAGCTCCCCCACGGCAGGTTGATCAACTTTGCAATCTGAAGCAGCAGCGGTGGTAGCGCAACGCTTACGCAACAGCTTAGCGCAAGTTTTTCGGCCCATTCCAGAGGTGTATCTGTCCATAAGAGATGCGTTAGCGCCCATCCGGGCAGTAGCAGCAAAGCCAATCCTGCAAGCATCGGAAGAATGCTACTCACTGCTGCCTGTACACCCCATGCTAGCATGTTGCTGCCCACAGCTACTACCAGCGCCAGCCACAGGATACCAACAACCCCTGGAATAACTTGTTGTATCTTCCACGATGCTCGTTGAGCAGCCGGGATCGCCACCTTCGTCATACTTCAACCGCCCTGCTACGCTCCCGAATAGCTCCATCGAGCCGGTATGTAAAACGATCCCCAGCGCTCACCAATTGTATTGGTCTGCACCACAAATGGATACATCATCTGGTGATGATCAAACGGCTGCGTCAGCGTCGAGTCGTACACCGCGACGGTAAACACATAATCACCGACCAACAATGGCAATTCATCAATCGTATAGTCGATGGAGCCTTTGCCTTGGATCGTACCGAGTGCTAGGCCGCCAAAGCGCGTATTCGGCCCATTAATATGAAAGCCGCTCGCATGGTGGATTGCCAGACCGAATACAGGGTCTGTCACTGGATGATGAGCCTCGTAGTGAATACGCAGAGTCAACGTTTCCCCGGTCTGAAATACAGGTGTCTCATGTCCCCGTCCGTCAATCAATTGGACCCGTGTGATCTCGACGTCACGACTACCCCAACGATTAAGCGGCGCTTGCTCCTGCTCAACCGGCACATCCACTTCAACGGGTTCCGTACCCTCAACCTCGGCTAGCTCCGACGTTTGCTGTTCTCGCTGTTGCTCACGTTCACGCTCGCGTTGATGTCGTTCGTACTCTTGCAGGTTCGTCGCACGCAAATACGCGTCAATGGTATCAACCGTGCTGCCAGCTGCCTTAAGCACACCATGGTCGAGCCAGATCGCGGAAGTGCATAAATTGCGCACCGACTCAAGGCTGTGCGAGACAAACAGGATGGTACGGCCTTCCTGACGGAACTGGTAGATTCGTGCCATGCATTTGCGCTGAAAAGCTTCGTCGCCTACCGCCAGCACCTCATCTGTAATCAGAATGTCGGGATCAACCGCCGTCGCAATCGCAAAACCAAGCCGCATATACATACCCGACGAGTAATGCTTCACCGGCGTGTCGATAAACGGTCCCAGCTCCGCAAAATCAACAATCCCTGCCACTTTGCGCTGCATATCCGCCCGGCTATAGCCCAGCAGCGAACCGTTCAAAAAGATATTGTCACGGCCTGTAAGGTCAGGATGAAAACCGGAACCCAGCTCTAACAGCGCCG
This sequence comes from Herpetosiphonaceae bacterium, assembly GCA_030147335.1. Lineage (GTDB taxonomy): Bacteria > Chloroflexota > Chloroflexia > Chloroflexales > Kallotenuaceae > LB3-1. The sequence continues at coordinate 1,901 of JASKZZ010000055.1, forward strand.
ATATGCGCCCACGAACCTGTACCCGGCCACTCGTCGGCTCTAAAATACGGGTAATCAACTTGAGCGTAGTTGATTTACCCGAGCCATTGTGCCCGATCAAACCAAGTGTTTCGCCGGAAGGAACGGCGAAGCTAACATCTTTCAGCGCCCAAAACGTCTCGCCTTCGCCACGCGGCCGCATGATATTAACCATCCGCTCTTGTAGCGAGTTACGCTTTTCGTGATGCAGCGTAAATCGTTTTGAAACGTTCTCAAACTCTATCGTATTCATAAGCATCGAGTATCGGGTATTAAGGCATCAGGATGTGAATACAGTAATCTCATACCTGTTTCCCAGCAACTCATTAGATTTCCTCACCAAAGCGACCACTATTGCGATGGAACACATACGCGCCAAGCGCCAAAATTACAAGCGCCGTTAGCAGGGTACGAAAGACACCATCAAGCGCCGGTAATCCCGGCACCGGCTGCAGATTTGAAGCCTGCCCATACAGAATGTCGCGATAAAAGTCAATAATTGATGCCATTGGATTGAGCCAGCGTACCAGTCGTGCCCATTCTGGCGATACAATTTGCTCAAGTGAAAAGAACACCGGCGTCAAAAAAATCCAGAGCTGCACCAGAATATCAACGATATGTGTGGTATCGCGGAAAAACACCGCCGCCGTCGATAACAACAGCGCAATCCCGATCAGGAAAATAATTTGGATCGCGATAATCACCGGCAAGAAGGCGAACGACCACGAGAAATTGAGCCGTCCCAGCGCGACCCATTGCACGCCCGCCATGACTAGAAACATCATCGGCAGCGCGAACAGGTAATTGACAAAGTTACTCAACACAACCGTAATCGGCAAAATTTCGCGCGGAAAATACACCTTTTTGATCAGGTTTGCATTATCCAACAACGAACGCATCCCGCCACTGACTGACGAAACAGCAAAGCTCCACGGCAACAGTGCCACAATCAAAAAGACTGGAAACATCGCAACCGGATTCGGCATTAATAGGCCAAACACCACCCAAAACACCGCCATGGTGAGCAATGGGTTAAGCAGCGACCAGACATAGCCCAGCAGCGACGATTTGTAACGTGCTTTGACGTCACGTCCAATCATGTTGATAATCAGCTGTCGGTAGTTCCACAGCTCGCGGAGCTTGAGCAGCACGCCAACCTGACGGTCGATCAACACTGTCAACAAGCCGCCAATCAAGCCAACCATCGCCGCCACAGCCAGCTTATGCGGCTTATACGTTGGAATTGCGGCTGCTGGAGACGCTTCCACAGCTACTGTCACCGGACCTGTTCCACGCATGGTCGAGGCAGTTTGGTAGGCCGCATTCATGTAGTTGATCAGCGCTCGGTCTGCGGCTAGCTTATTGGCCGTTCCACCAACAATGCCAACAGCACTCGCCCGAGCCTCGGGATCAACCCGACCCCGCAGCGCTGCCTCGGCCACGCGAGCATCGTATCTTATCTGCCCGTCCAGCACTTCCAACGCCCGCGCAATCGAAAATCGCTGTTCCTGGGTCAACAATGAGAGCGACTGCTTGCCCTGCTCGGGGGTTACACCAGGCACGGCCTGTGTTAAGTAAAGTTCACGCAGTAGCCGTGACTCGCAGGCTGGAACGGGATCGCGCGAACCGCCTAACACCTCTTGCAACATCTCCTGTGGACATGCCGCAACCGGAACGCCTTGCAACGAAGAGCGCACTTCCTGGCCAATCACTTTTCGCAGCAGCGGAAGGCCATCGGTGGCGGCAATTCGACGCGCTAGTCCATCGGCAGCATCACTCGCAATTTGTGTCGCGGCGTCCGCTGATCGCCCAACAGCGCTTACCGTAATCTCATTCTCAGCCGGATAATTAAAGGCAAGGCCAAATTGACGCAATGTATCGTAACGTGTTCTTTCTAACACGCCGCCTAGATTTTGTTGCTGCTCTTGCAGCACGCTTGTTGGTGAACTATTCTGGACAAGGTTGGGAAACACAGATGGATCAAAGCGCACCGTAGCAGACGACGTGTACAACGTAGGCTGCCGCAGTACGGACGGCAGGGCAATAACGACTGCTGCAAGTGTAGCGCCGAGGACAATGAGCCAATGCAATACGCGAACTCGTACCGGAAGTACCCGCTGGTTATTGTAATCAAGCGTACCTAAGCCGGCCATCGGGCCTCCAAGCCTGCTACAGCAGGGCTTAACACGACCTCACGCGTCGCACCACGCTCCAAGTCAAGCACCAAATCAGTCCCGCTGATCGTCACTGTCTGTCCGTCCACCTGCACCGACGACGGCACGAACGGCAGCTTGAGTGTTACGCCTTGAAGACTGCGCTCACTACCGTTATGTACACGAAACACGTAGCTTGGCTGCTCCGCGCGCACATCGACGGTGACACGTTGAATATCCTGGGCGTATTGCACAATCTCCGGCACCGGCGCGACCCAGAAATCACGCTGTGCTGCATCAATCACTGCTTGCCATGCTGAAAGTTGCTCCGGCGAGGTTACTTCTTCGGTATGCGCCCATACATCAATTGCACCCTCGTTGAGCAACGCCACCTGCATCTGTCGCAGCACATCGTCTCGACTTTCGGGTGTCAAATATACATCGCCAATCACTGTTATCTCGGGATGCGCCGGTAGCTGCCGTAAAGCAAAGCTCGTTCGATCAGCAATCCACGACCGCCGCTGTCCTTCACTGACAGTTGTACGCGTCACCGACCGAATACCCTCGCTTGCCAATACATTCCAGCTTTCATAGCTCAAATCTGCGCTGCTGCTCCACGGAAAGGCTAGACTTGTAGCCGGTGCGACGCCACGTTCACCAGCAACCGTTTTCCAGGTAGCAAAATCATCGCGCCAATCCTGCGGACCAACATACGTTCCCGAAAAATGGGCAAAGGTATGACTTTGAATATCTTGTTTTGCCGCAAGCAACGTCGCGATCTGCGAACCAAAATACCACTCTGGAGCTTCCAACTCGGTTTTGTACGGGTCGTCGGCAAACCATGGCGTTGTTTTCCAACGGTCGCTCAACCAGCGATGCCCTGGCTCTGTATTCGCCCATGAGTAAATTGGATTGCCCATAAAGATCCGGCGCTCAGCATTGCCGGTCAAGAAGTTATAACCGTTCGTGTAGAACGTCGCGCGAATGTCGTGAGGCGCGAATAACTTAAGTGCTTGCTCGGCTCCTTCACGCATTCGACGCGCGCGATCAAGGAAATCATCGCCAGCATACGGGTCATCCACACTTTTGCCATGGACCAACCCACCCATTGCCGTCTCATAATCGAACGAGAACGCCAGTGCAGCCGGCTTACCATTGGGCCAAGGCGCGACGCGTACTCCCAGCTGGCCCATGCTCAGATCATCGACATACACCACAGAGTCAGTACGTGGCTGGATCGAAATCGCTACCTGTGTCGCATACTCCGGCGCGACAGCCGCACCAGAAATTGTGTTCCATGCTTGCACTGGCACTGGCTGCCATTCGAGCGGCTCGGTTGCGCGGTCCAGCCCTTCAGCGTCGCGCCAATGAAACAGCACGCGTACGTTTGTCGCGGCGGCTTCACTTAACGCACGAAATGCTACGCGGTACTCGGTGCCCGGCCGCGCAGCCACAAATGGACTTCGGAGATAATTGTTGATGCCCTGGATTTGTACTGCCTGACCCTGATTATCGTAGGACGACGCGCTGAGCGCAACACCAGTCGCTCCCCTACTCCAGCCATCAGGCAGCTCCTTGTTGTCATCAACGTTAGCTGCAAAATCATTGTTTTGTAAAATATTTGGGCCGGTAATGCTTAATGGTATCTGGCCACGCGCTTGTCGCACACTATACGCGATGCCTAGACCGACCAATACCAGCGCAACGACCAAGCCCCAAACGCCCCATCGGCGTATCACGTGTTTCCTCACACAACCGCTGTACTCTCAAACAAGCATGAAACTACGCGCGGTTCTATAACCGAGGTATTGTGACAATCAAACCGAAAGGTGTCAAGGTAATGTGATCCAGGCGCTATGATGCGCCCCTGATACCTTGCTTGCATAACGTAGCATACCTTTTCACATTGATTGAAATCCTGGCAGCGTCCCCGGGTACGCAACAACATTTTGATACGAATGTGCATATCATAGGCTATACTATATTGGTAGTACGTGATCATGAACTGAAAACGCAAAGCGGAGCAAAGCCATATGGTTGACCTAGTGCGTGTGCAGCAGCAGGCTCCTCATCTTGACATACACCAACTGAGAACGCACGGCCTAGCGATCATTTATGAAGCTTCGCGCGGGCGTTTAGGAGCGGCGGATGTTCGTCAGATCGTCAATGTGATTGTCGCGGTTCACCCGTACAGCGATGATTTATTTCAGGTTGGGCTGACAGAAGAAGATGGTGATGAAAACATGCGGGACGCGCCAACCGGGATGACTTTCATGGTTGACATTCCCAGTGTTCGTTTGCTGCCCAGCACGTCGCCCGAGATCGATGAGGTATTGTCTGATCAAGTTGGAGCCGTGCTTGATTTGCGGGACACGTAGCTGTAGGTAACCACTATGTTAATTGGTGTAATATCAGATACACACAACGTATTTCATCCGGCAGTTCCACAACACTTTGCGGGTGTACAGCAGATTTTGCACGCCGGTGATATTGGTAGTGCTGCAATTCTTGCGCAGCTGGAGCAAATTGCGCCTGTTACTGTTGTTACGGGAAATATTGATTGGGGCGGTCCGCTTGATCAACAGTACCCGCGTATTCAACGATTAGACATGGCAGGCTGCGCGATTTATATGACGCATATTGGTGGCCTACCGGACGTGATGATTACCCGCTTGCCAGAGCCAAGACCCAGTGTTTACATCTGTGGCCATAGCCATATTCCGATTATTGAGCAAAAAGACGACGTGTTATTTCTCAATCCTGGCTCGGCTGGCCCATCACGCTTTGGACGTCGCCCGTCGCTGGCTCTGCTTACCCTTGAAAAGGGGATTGCTTCAGCGGAGCTTATTCTGCTGTAGACTCGTCGTCGAGCGTGACCCATAGATCATAAACGTCGCCGCGCGCCACACCAAGCTCCTTTGCAACTCGCTTAGCTGCGGCAGTGCCGGTTACTCCCTCGTCTTGCAGCTGCTGAAGCCGTGATCGTGCCGCTGCCTGCCAATCAGTGGGAGGTTCCGATTCCGCGACAGGCGCGACATACCCCTCGATCACCAGCACAAACTCGCCACGCGGCAACTGCGTGGTGAAATGCGTAATAACTTCACTCACTGTTCCTCGAACCCACTCCTCATGCAGCTTGGTCAACTCACGTGCAGCACACATGCGACGGTCACTGAGGACTTCAAGAATGTCAGGAAGGGCTTCACGTAAACGATGTGGCGTTTCAAAGCAAATAAGCGTGGTGCTGTAGGTCACATATCGTTCAAGAAATGCGCGGCGTTCCTTGCGTTTACTTGGCAAAAATCCAAGAAAAGTCCATTGCTCAGTTGGCAGGCCCGAGCCTACAAGCGCGGCAAGTGGCGCGGATGGTCCCGGAACTGGCGCAACTGCGAAACCAGCATTAATTGCAGCCACAACTAAATCGTAACCCGGATCATTAATCGCAGGCGTACCGGCGTCCGAGACTAATGCCACATCGCCTTCGGCTAGCGCCGCCAGTAGCTCATCTCGACGGGCTAATTTGTTGTGTTCGTGGTATGAAACGGATGGCGTGGAAATTTCGTAGCGGTCGAGCAGGCGCCGGGTATGACGCGTATCCTCGGCGGCGATCAGGCGCGCTTCACGTAATACCCGCAGTGCGCGTAGCGTGATATCTTCGAGGTTGCCAAGTGGCGTTGCAACAACATACAGCGTTCCCATAACAAGGAACGATTATCAATCAATAGTTACTATTTAGCAACAAGCGTTACAGCACTGATTTGCAGTCGTCAGTGGCGGTAGTGCATTATTATGCGCTTTTCACAACGACGTTATGTTCCAAGTCAACAGTGTACACCGGCAGTGCCGGCAGCGTCGAAAGATTCAGCTTTAGAGGAGTTCGTTGGCTGGAATAGGTTCGAGCAAGCAATGCGACAGGTTCGGTACAAAGCAAATGATATTCATGCCACGCCGTAGCCATACGAAACAAGCGTGCTGCGTCTTCGACCGGCGAGCCGACCAATACAGGGGTAGAGTTTGGCAGGACGCATACACGTGCAGAACCACAGCTCAACCCAAACCGTAACCGACCATCAACAGCCAGTGCCTGCGCAACTGCAATAACCTGTCGCAAACTCGTGACAATCGGTTGAGCGCGTTGCGCGCCACTGGCGACAAGCACGGTTCCGTCGCCTTGCAGTTGCACTGACAACGCGGCGTCTTCACTGCATTCCAGGGCATGCGTTGCCGCTTGCACCAAAAGCTCAAGATGAGATGGGGTAAAAGCTTCGGTTACACCCTGACGCGCCCCAATGCTGAGAACTGCTACCATGTGGGCGTCGCCGACCGCCTGGTTTAGCGGTGGAACGTCGCGCTGGAGGGCTTCGGTGAATGCTTGAGCGCGAGTTCGCTGAATCAAACGGTTTAGCGCATGATCAAGCATGGCGATGTCGTCTGAATCTCCAACTTCACGTTTGACAAACATCGTATCGGCATGAATGCGCTCACTCAAAAGACGCATTGTCCGGCGCGTATGTGATCGCTCGTAGACAAGTGCAGCAATAGCGGCAGCGGCGAGCAACATGGTAGCTGCTACAAGCG
>JASKZZ010000068.1 GCA_030147335.1 Herpetosiphonaceae bacterium
CATAGCACAGCGCTGATTAGCCAAGTCTTGCAAGTGTGTGATTGCGGCAATGTGACTGCGACGAGGCACAACCCGATCATTGTGGCAGACAAAGTGTTGAAGCAGGCGCGTGTGCTGGCTGAGCAGGGTCTGGTGGTTGAAGCTTCAGAACTGCTGGCTGCAGGCAACAACGCTGTTTCAGCGGAGGCGCTTGCCCAAACGCTAGCAGCATCGCACTCTGTCTCGATCTGGATTGTGCTACAGCGTCAAGCCGACGATACAGTGGTTCAGTGCGAGCTAACAGTGCTGCATACGGCGGACACGGCTTGGCTGATGACCCAGGAAGCTGATCAGGCTGGGATGCGAACACTGCGGCCAGTCTCGTCCGGGGAGCTATTTGAGGTGCTGCTGGCACAGATGGATCACGAGACAGCACTATCCACGGTCGGCTAAAGCTCCGCTCTCACAACTCACACAATGTTTCTGCCCTTCTGTAACACATGTTGTGGAAGGGCTTGTTGTTGTGCTATGGTCGGCGCTTAACTAGCAACTTGTACAGCGACGAGCGTGTTGGCGGTACGCATGGTGCTGAACATACAAGATTGATTTGTACTCCACATGTTGAGTTGAAATTGCTGGCTAAGGAGGATGAAATGGACGCTCAGTTTACACCAATTCAAGATGAACACGGCTATGCAGAGCTGGTCGAGCGCTCACGACAAGAGCCTGTGTTGGTATTCAAACATGATCCCGTCTGCTCGATTAGTGTCCGCGCCTACTATGAGCTAAAAAACGTTGAAGGCGAGATTCCAATGATCGATGTGAAGCGCGCGGGACCAATCTCGCAGTCGGTGGCAGCCCAAACCGGCGTCAAGCATGAGTCGCCACAGGTGATCGTGCTGCGCAACGGTGAGGCGGTTTGGTCCGCATCTCACTACAAAATAACCGCCGATGCCGTTCAGCGCGCCGTGAGCGACAACGCCTAGATTGTACACGCGAGTTCTATAGATGCGCGATTTATTAGGAGTCGATAACGAGTTGTTCGCGCTGGCACGACAAGGTCGTCGGCTGCCGCATATTGCGTTGATCTTGGTTGTTAGTGTTGTTGCAACGATTGTGCTTGGCATCCTGGGCGCTATCGTTGCAACACTGGTGACTCAGGTGCTTATCCAAATGGGCGCACCGGCTAGTGGATCGGCATTTTCGACAGGATGGCAGACCGCACTGTTTTTGATCGGCGCAACATCGCCGATCTTCTTTTTTATTTGGGCCTGGGTACGATTCTTTGATCGCCGTCCGTACTGGACGCTTGGTCTTCGCTTACGAGGTGCTGCTTCCTACTATACGCGTGGCTTGCTGGTTGGCTTTGTCATGTTCGGCGCAGCAGTCGGAATTGCGGCGATGCTGGGCTACACCACATTTGAGTCGGGTGATCCGCTGCAACAAGGCTCGGCTGCGGTGGGTGGCGTGCTGATTGTGGCGCTGGGTTGGATCGTGCAAGGCGCGTCCGAAGAAGTGTTATGCCGAGGGTGGCTACTGCCATCGATTGGGGCACGTTATCGTCCATGGCTAGGCGTGCTTGTTTCATCGCTCCTGTTTGCGCTGTTGCACTCGCTAAACCCCAATCTCAATGTGATTGCAATGCTTAATTTATTCTTGTTTGGGCTATTCGCCGCACTGTACGCGCTGTATGAAGCCGGATTATGGGGCGTATTTGCGCTGCACTCCGTGTGGAACTGGGCGCAGGGAAATCTATTTGGCTTTGAGGTCAGTGGTACGCAGCCAAAAGGTGGTACCCTCTTGAATTTGCAAGAAGCCGGGCCAGACGTCGTGACAGGTGGTCGGTTTGGACCGGAAGGGGGACTTGCTGTGACGGTCGTGCTGCTGATTGGGATTGTGGCAATTGCGCTGCTGGCACGTCGTCAAAGAACTATGTCCGCGCAACCGAAATTGCGAGTTTAGCTGCGTTCATAAAGGAATACCTGCTGGTTTTACCTTCTAACCCACTGAAAACCTTTAGAAAGCGCTGTTATAGTGTACTGACAATAGATAAAGAGAGCGTGTAATACCGAAACACGAATCTGTTAATCCTGATGCAATTTATTCGCGGGAAGAAGCTGCTGAGATGCTTGGTGTCAGCTTAAGCACGATCAAACGATTGATTTTAGCGGGACAGCTTGAAACCAGCCGGCCAGACAGCATACGACGGGTTTTTTTATAAGAGATGCGAGCATTTTGCAGATGCTCGAAAAGACCAAGATTGGCCTTCCTCAATAGCGGCTCATCTTGATAGCGATGAGTCGTTTCGAGCGCGTGTAGCCAGTTTGGTTCACGCTTTTGCTTTTCCAGCGATAGCCTTAGCGCGTGGAGAAGCCCGGCTTTGATGATATTTTCCATCAAGCTGAACGATACAGTACGTGGCTGTTTCCAAATGCAGCTTGACGCCTTACTGTCGGCATCCTCCGATGCTAACGGCGCGTGGCTCGCCGCTAATTGTTCCGTCTGATGGTGTTTGTGGATCGTGATAGCCCAGGCGGTAACAACGATCACTTTCCCAGGGATAAGGCGGGGTAACATACAACGCAATAGCCATTGCCTGGGTTTCAACACTCACTAGCTCCCATCCATCACCGTGCTCAATGACAAACACGTTGCCTTCAACATGCTGAACCGGAAGCGAACCGCAGGCATTGAGGAGTAAAACGCATAGCAGCAAGCACAATATCACCGTGCGACTGCGGGTGTACTTACGTCTGTTAGGCTGAGTAACACATCCTTGGTGATTCAATCATCCTCCGGTATCTCGCTGGCGCGCTACAACCACGCATAGTTGGGGCATTACGCGTGCCACTAATTTTTGATTGTCCCTTCGTCCGATCAGCGCGATGGCTGATGGCAAATACCGCATCAATATTGGTTTGACGCGTTCGGCGCAATAGCGTATCGTGACATGCTTGTTGTAGTATGCTTGAACAAACGGGCATGCTCAAGGAGGACACACTATGGGTTATGCTTCACACCTTCGCGGCCTCCAATCCGGCATCATATACCCGATCGATACGCTGATGAACCTGGATCCCGCCGATGGTAAGCCAGTCGAAATTGTGCTGGATCTGGAACGATTGGTCCACGAGAAGCCGGACTTTGGCTGGTACCATCCTGAACGACGCGACCTATGGCGGTTTGGCGCACTGCTGGCTTTGGACATTGCCGATCCCCACGACCGCGAACAGATCGTCAGTCTTGGTGAAGGCTGTACTCCGCTGCGAGATTACAGCTCGCATCCAATAGCGCGTAAGGTCAAATTCACACTGGAGATCAAGGACGAAGGCAAGGCCTTGCCCGGTTATGGAGCTAATCCGACGCAATCCTTTAAAGATCGCGGTATGGCAATGAGCGTATCTATGGCACGGCACTTCGGGCTTCAGAAATTGGTGATACCAACGCAGGGCAATGCAGGCGACTCGCTGATGGAGTATGCGCTTGCGGGCAATCTGGACGTTGCGGTGATTATGCCGGACGATACGCCGATGCCGATACAAGGCCGGGTGGCGGCAATGGCGCAGCGAACACCGCGCGTAACACTCGAACTGGTGAGCGGTACGATCCGTGAAGCCGGTGTAGTGATGCGCGAAAAATATCTAGGGCAAGGGTTTTTCAATGTAGCAACATTTCAAGAGCCGGGCTGGCGAATCGAGGGTAAGAAAACGCTCGGACTGGAGCTAGCCGAGCCACAGCCCGGATCGACCAAGTGGCGGCTGCCGGATGTGATTGTGTACCCGACTGGTGGTGGTACAGGTGTTTTGGGCATGTGGAAGGCGTTTGCTGAACTGGAAGCACTGGGTGTGATTGATGCAGCACGACC